>ONVT01000223.1 GCA_900321365.1 uncultured Eubacteriales bacterium
GGGGAGATGCAGCAGTTTGGCGACTATAATACCGCTTTTGCCGAGCTGGAAGCAGGATCGCTGGACGCGGTCGCGATTGACATCGGCGTCGCGAATTATCAGATCGCCGGAAGAGACGAGTTCGTTATTCTGGACGAGTACCTGAATTCCGAGCAGTACGCGGTCGGCTTCAAGAAGGGCAACGATGCTCTGTGCAATATCATCAATGAAGACCTTGAGGTTCTTCTGACGACCGGCGTGTTCAATAAGATCGCGGCGGAATATGAGGACATGGGAATTCCGTCGGATATGCTCTGCCTGGCCGAGAGCCTCGGACTGGAAGAGGAGACGGAAGCGTAACAGTATCGGGAAACAGACCTGAACGATACAGGTGTTGATATAGAACCAATTCAGGACTGGTATGGACCATTTCGTCGGTGGGAGACCGGAAGCCATACCAGTCTTCTTTCTTGAAATCCATTCGGAGGAACTATGAGTTTTCAGGTTATGATCCAGCAGCTGGGAAGCGGCATGGTAAGGACCGTAGGGATTTTTGCCCTGACGCTGATTTTTTCTCTTCCGCTGGGCCTTCTGGTCGCCTTCGGCCGCATGAGCAGGAACCGGATTGTCCGATCCATCGTCTGGGTCTATATTTCCATCATGAGAGGAACGCCCCTGATGCTGCAGCTGCTGGCCGTCTACTTCGGGCCATATTATATTGCGCGCATCAAGCTGGGACAGATGTGGCGGTTCGCCGCCATCATCATTGCCTTTTCGATCAATTATGCGGCATACTTTGCGGAGATCTACCGTTCGGGAATCGAATCCATGCCTCCCGGCCAGTATGAAGCAGCGAAGATTCTGGGGTACTCAAAGACGAGCACTTTCTTCCGGATTATCTTCCCACAGGTGGTCAAGAGGATCCTGCCGTCTGTTACCAATGAAGTCATTACGCTTGTCAAGGACACTTCGCTTGCGTTCTCCCTTGCCTACGCGGAAATGTTCACGCTTGCCAAGCAGATCGCCGCGAAGGAAAAGAGCTTTATGCCGTTCCTTGCGGCAGCAGTTTTCTACTACGTCTTCAACGCGCTTGTTGCGTTCGGCATGGAGCGGATCGAGAAATCGATGGATTACTATACCTGACAATGGAGACAAAGTATGGCGTCCCGAAAGCCGCCTGTGAGTCGGGCATCTGAAATGTGCTTTCATGGAGGAGGGCAGGAAGCATGGCGATTCTGGAAATGAACCATATCAGGAAGTCGTTTGACAGCCTGGAAGTAATCCGGGATATCTCCCTGAAGGTGGACAAGGGGGAAGTCCTGTCGATCATCGGTCCGTCAGGTTCCGGGAAGTCCACGATGCTCCGATGCGCGACGATGCTTGAGACAATTGACTCGGGCGAGATACGGTATCTGGGCGAGAGGGTTGCCTGGGTGGAGCCGGACGGGACGAAGGTCTATCCGAAGGGGGAGCAGATGAAGAAGGTCTGCTCGTATTTCGGGCTTGTGTTCCAGAACTTCAACCTGTTCCCGCATTATTCGGTGCTGAAGAACATCGTGGATCCCATGGTGCACAATCAGAAGCGGAATAAGGATGACGCGGTCAGGGAGGCGATGGCCCTGCTGAAGAGGATGGGGCTGGAGGACAAAGCGGACGCCTATCCGTGTCAGCTCTCCGGCGGCCAGTCGCAGAGGGTGGCGATCGCCAGGGCGCTTGCCCTCAACCCGAAGATCCTGTTTTTCGATGAGCCTACCAGCGCGCTGGATCCGGAACTGACCGGCGAGGTCCTGAAGGTCATCCGCTCCCTTGCGGACCTGCATATCGCGATGGTGATTGTCACCCATGAGATGAACTTTGCAAGGGACATTTCGGACCATATCATCTTTATGGATAAGGGCGTGGTAGAGGTGGAAGGCACCGCCAGCGAGGTTTTTGAGGCGGAACATGAGAGGATGCAGTCATTCCTCGGGAAGCTGGAACACTGAAGGAGACCAGTGATATGAAATGGTATGTTGACCAGAATGCAGCGTTTCAGGGAGACGGATCGCAGACGAGCCCGTTTAAGCGCATCGGTGACGCCGCTGCCGTCGCAAGGCCGGGAGATGAGGTTCTGGTTGCACCGGGAATCTACAGGGAGTATGTAGACCCGAAGTGTGCCGGACGTGAGGATGCGAGAATTACCTACCGCAGCATGCGGGAAAAAGAGGCTGTCATCACCGGGGCAGAGATCCTGAACGGCTGGGAAAAGGACGGGAATCTCTGGAAAGCGGAGGTGGACAACAGTATTTTCGGAGCCTACAATCCCTATACAACGTATGTGTACGGTGACTGGTATTTTGCCGGAAAGTCAAAGCACACAGGCGCCGTCTTCCTGAACGGGAGAATGCTGTATGAGGCATCCTCCGAAGAAGACTGCCGTGAAGGGAAAAAGAGTGAATACTCCTGGGTTCCGGAGGAGTCTGTGTACCAGTGGTATGCGCAGCAGTCCGAGGACGGGAAGAAGACCATTTTCCGGTGCAATTTCCAGGACGTGGATCCCAACCGGGAAAATGTGGAGTTCACCGTCCGCAGGAACTGTTTCATGCCGTCCAGGACGGGGATCGGGTATATTACGGTATCCGGTTTCAAGGTAGACAAGGCGGCAACTACCTGGGCGCCTCCGGCGGCGTATCAGGACTGCATGATCGGACCGCACTGGTCAAAGGGCTGGATCATCGAAGACTGTGAGATCAGCAATTCCAGATGCTCTGGAATCGGTCTCGGGAAGTATTATGATCCTGACAATGACCATTATTTCACGACGAAGCATGTCAAGAGCCCGACCCAGATGGAGCGGGACGCAGTCTGCAGAGGGCAGTACCACGGCTGGCTGAAGGAGCTCATCGGAAGCCATATTGTCCGCAGGTGTGACATCCATCACTGTGAGCAGGGCGGCATCATCGGGCGCATGGGCGGAGTATTCAGCCTGATCGAGGACAACCACATTCATCACATCAATAACATGATGGAGCTTGGCGGCGCGGAGATCGCCGGCATCAAGATGCACGCCGCGATCGACGTGGTGATGCGCCGCAACCATATCCACCACTGTACGATGGGAATCTGGTGTGACTGGGAGGCCCAGGGGACCCGCATCACGGGCAATCTTCTTCATGACAATCAGAGGCCTGCTTTCGCGAAACAGCTCTCCGGCGGCATGACTAGCCAGGATATCTTTGTCGAGGTGAGCCACGGACCGACTCTGATCGACAACAATATTCTCCTGTCTGACGTGTCCCTGCGGTTCGCGACACAGGGCGTCGCCATGGTGCACAACCTGATGTGCGGCGCATTTACCTATGTCGGAGAGGGAACTACAACCAGATACACGCCCTATCATATTCCGCACCGGACGGAGGTCATGGGATTCATGACGTTCCTCCACGGGGACAACCGGTTCTATAACAACATTATCGTTCAGAGATGGCCGGACGATGATGCTATCGTGCGAAATGACAGCCGGGAAAAGATGGAGGTTGAGAACCGGAAGGCCGGTACCCACGTGTGGGATGAATATCCGACCTATGAAGAGTGGATCGCGCAGTTTGACATGGACACGGATACGCCGGATATGGCAAAGCTTGAACCGGCGCATGCCGGACATCTTCCGGTGTGGTCGGAGGGCAATGTGTACTTCAACGGCGCGCGCGCGTTCCGAGCGGAACAGGGAGGAATTGTTGATACAGAGCACAAGGTCAGCGTGGAGATCGAGAAGACTGAACTGGGATATGTGCTGAAAACCAACCTGTATGAGTATCTGGACGGTGCCGCGTGCCGGATGGTCCGTTCCGATACGCTGGGCAGGGCATTTGAACCGGAACAACGGTATGAGAATCCGGACGGAACAGAGATTACGTTCGATACGGATTACCTGGGAGAGCATCGTGCGACAGACGTGATTCCCGGGCCCTTCGCCAGGGCCGCAGGCAGTGTGCTGTTCCCTGCAAAAAGGACCCATTCGGGCGATAACGCTGTCAGACGTTCCCTTCAGGGTCTTCTGGAACACATGAAGTCATCCGTCTGAGGCGTCCTTTGCCGCGGAGCGGCGCAGGCGCAGCATGAAACGGAAGAAAATACAGGAAAACAGGCCGCTTTCGCGCGGCTTGTTTTTTTTGAGGCACTGTACTATCATTTGGAGGGTGAGCTGCTCATATCTGACACCGGATCTGTTGTGGTAAACCGCATGGCTCCGGTATCCGGCATGGCAGCCGCACAGATGTAAAATGTATACAGATCCAAAGGCACTGTCAACAATTTGCTTCCGGAAGACAGGCAGATTCGAAAGAAATACGCTGACAGTGCCCAATCCAGCATCTCCTGGAAAGAATGGGAAAGAAGGGAAGAAAATGGCAAAGATCGACATTATCTCCGGGTTCCTCGGAGCAGGAAAAACTACACTGATCAAGAAACTGATCCAGGATGTATTTGCCGGCCAGAAGGTCGTCCTGATCGAGAACGAGTTCGGAGAGATCGGCATCGACGGAGGGTTCCTTAAGGAAGCGGGAATCAATATAACAGAGATGAATTCCGGCTGCATCTGCTGCAGTCTGGTCGGTGATTTTTCGGAAGCCCTGAAGAAGGTCGTGGACGAGTTTCATCCGGATCACATCATCATCGAGCCATCCGGCGTGGGCAAGCTCTCCGATATCCGCAGCGCGATCGAAAACACATCGAAGGAATGCGATCTGGAGATCGGATCTCTGGTCACGGTAGCTGATGTGAAGAAGGTTAAGATGTATATGAAGAACTTCGGCGAGTTCTACAACAACCAGATCGAGAGCGCCGGATCGATTATCCTGTCCCGCACACAGGATGCATCGCAGGAGAAGATCGACGACGCGATCAGCATGATCCGTGAGAAGAATCCGGACGCGACGATCATCACGACTCCGTGGGATGAGCTGAGCGGGAAGACGATTCATGACGCGATGGAACAGTCGGTGTCTCTTGCCGACCAGCTTCTCGCCGAGATGGAGGAGCACCATCATCACCACGATCACGACGAGGATCACGAGCATCATCACGATCATGACGAAGATCATGACCACGAGCATCATCACGATCATGACGAAGATCATGACCACGAGCATCATCACGATCATGATGAGGATCATGATCACCATCACCACGATCACGACGAGGAACATGAGCACCATCACCATGATCACGATGAGGATCACGAACATCATCACCATGATCACGATCATGAGCATGAGCACAGGCCGGATGAAAACGGGACAGTCATCTATCATTCCCACGACCATGAGCATCATCATCACCACCATCATCATGACGGGCATGACGCGGATGAGGTGTTCCAGAGCTGGGGGGCAGAGTCTCCGAAGACCTATACAGATGAGGAAATTGCGGGTATCCTGAAGACACTTTCCGAGTCGACAGAGGATGACTATGGAGTTATTCTCCGGTCGAAAGGAATGGTTCCGCGTTCTGACGGAACATGGATTCATTTTGACATGGTGCCGGAGGAGACAGAGATTCGGACGGGAGCTGCCGACTATACGGGACGAATCGTTGTGATCGGAGCTGGTTTGAAGGAAGATAAGATCCAGAGTCTCTTTGGACTGTAATCGGAATGCGAGGAT
This sequence comes from uncultured Eubacteriales bacterium, assembly GCA_900321365.1. The sequence continues at coordinate 5,622 of ONVT01000223.1, forward strand.
GAAATCATGCTGGAAGTACCTGTCTATGTAATCACAGGGTTTCTGGAAAGCGGCAAAACGGCTTTTATCCGGGATGTCCTCCAGAGTCCGGATTTCGCGGACGGCGAGAAGACACTCGTCCTTCTGTGTGAGGAGGGCGAGGAGGAATACGATGAGCGGGAAATGAGCCGCCACAATATTTATTTCGAGCGGATCGAAAAGGAGGAGGACCTTCAGCCGCAGAAACTGGAAGTGCTGCAGAAAAAGCATAAGCCCAGGCGTGTCTTTGTTGAGTTCAACGGCACCTGGGATGCCATGAAGTTCACAACCGGTCCGATGGCGAAACGCTGGGAGCTTGCCCAGATCATCACGCTCGTGGATGGCTCGACGTTTGAGGTCTATCTGCAGAACATGCGGCAGATGATGAGCAATATCTTCATGGACACCGAGCTGGTCATTTTCAACCGGTGTACGGAAGACATGGACCTGCAGATGTTCAGGAGGACCGTGAAGGCGGTCAACAACCAGGCTGTCTGCGCGTTTGAGGATGACAAGGGACAGCAGATCAACATCGGCAAGGCGCAGCCTCCCTTTGACCTGAGCGCGGATCCGATCGAGATCCCGGATGACGAATTTGGTCTGTGGTATCTGGACGCGATGGATTCAAAAGAGCGCTATGATGGGAAGAACGTCCGGTTTAAGGGAAAGGTCATGATCCCGAGGAAGTTCCCCGAAGGTGCGTTCATTCCCGGCCGCAATGCCATGACGTGCTGCGTGAACGATATCCGGTTCATCGGTTTTGTCTGCCATTCAAAGTATACGGAGAAGCTCACTCAGAAGCAGTGGCTGGAGGTGACGGCCCAGGTGCGCTATGAATTCGTGCCCGAGTACAACGGTGAAGGGCCGGTCCTGTACGCCCGTCACCTGAAGAGCACCGAGCCTCCGAAAGAAGACATCGTTCTGTTCAACTGAATACGGCCGCAAGGCACACCCCCGCCGCCCCCGCGGTCCCTCAACCTCGGGGGGCGGCGGAGATGTGCCTTGCTGCTGCAGGAGCCTCTTTTTATGCAGACTTGTTTAGATAACACTTGCCTGATGTTAAAAATCGGAATATACTGAACTTACAGCATACGGTGAGGACTGATTGACTGATCCCAACCGATGAATCAAGGAGAAGATGAGAGTATAGCACGAAAGGCAGGGTAAATGCATGAAAAGAGTCGGACTGCTCACGAGCGGAGGCGATTGCCAGGCGCTGAACGCAACTATGAGAGGAATTGTCAAAGCACTGGCAAGCAATATTGATGAGCTGGAAGTATACGGCTTCATGAACGGCTATCAGGGTATGATCTATGGAGACTACCGTCTTCTGACAAGCAAGGATTTCTCCGGCATCCTGACCAAGGGCGGAACGATGCTGGGCTCCTCCAGAACACCGTTCAAGGATATCCGCAAGCCGGATGAGAAAGGCCTGGATAAGGTCGAGGCGATGAAGCAGAATTATTATAAGCTCCGTCTGGACTGCCTGTTCGTGCTCGGTGGGAACGGAAGCCAGAAGACAGCGCACCTGCTCAGCGAGGAGGGACTGAATGTCATCCATCTGCCAAAGACGATTGATAACGATATCTGGGGAACGGACATGACATTTGGATTCTACAGTGCGGTCAACATCGCGACGGATGCGATCGACTGCATCCACACGACCGCGGCGTCCCATAACCGTGTCTTCATTGTCGAAGTCATGGGACATAAGGTCGGCTGGCTGACCCTGTACGCGGGAATCGCGGGAGGAGCGGATGTCATTCTGATTCCGGAGATTCCGTATCATATTGACAAGGTGCTTGAGGCGATCGACAAAAGAACAAAGAGCGGCAAGGGATTCACGGTCCTTGCAGTGGCGGAAGGCGCGATCTGCGCGGAGGATCTGAAGCTGTCCAAGAAAGAATACAAGAAGAAGATGGAAAAGAAGAATTATCCATCGGTCGCGTATGAGCTCGCGGACCAGATCCTGAAGAAGAGCGGCAATGAAGTCCGCATCACCGTCCCCGGTCACACACAGAGAGGCGGAGCCCCGTGTCCGTACGACAGAGCACTTTCCTCCAGGCTCGGCGCCGCGGCGGCGCAGGCATTCATTGATGAGGACTTCGGCAAGATGATCGGTATCCGCAACAATAAGACGGTCCGTGTCAAGCTGAAAGATACGGCCGGAAAACTGAAGGTTGTGGAGAAGGACGATCAGTTTATCCAGGAAGCGAAGATGCTGGGCATCAGTTTCGGAGACTGAGATCGTTGAAACTTTTGCCCTGATAGGGTATGATAAGTGAACAGGTAACGTCAGATGCTGCTCCGGCTATTACCGGGGCAGCATCCTTTGTACGGACATGATGCAGGAGTGATGTGTGAAGTACCAGGCACTGTACAGAACCTACCGTCCCAGGATCTTTGACGATGTGAAGGGACAGGACGTGATCGTCCGGACCCTGAAGAACCAGGTGAAGACCGGGCGGATCGCGCATGCGTACCTGTTCTGCGGGAGTCGCGGAACGGGTAAGACGACATGTGCCAAGATTCTGGCGCAGGCAGTGAACTGCCTGAATCCCATTGACGGGAATCCGTGCGGCGAGTGTGAATCCTGCCGCTCGATCCAGGAGGGAAGCAGCATCAACGTAATCGAGATGGACGCGGCTTCCCGGAACGGTGTCGATGATTTTCGGAGGATCATCGAAGAGATCTCTTATCCTCCCGGCGAAGGGAAGAAGAAGGTCTACATTATCGATGAGGTCCATATGCTGAGCTCCGCCGCCTTCAATGCATTTCTGAAGACGCTGGAGGAGCCGCCGGATTACGCGGTTTTTATCCTTGCGACAACGGATCCGCAGAAGCTTCTGCCGACTGTATTGTCCAGATGCCAGAGATATGATTTCCGGCGGATTCCTGCCGGGGTGATCGAGGAGCGCCTGAGGGAGGTGTTCGACGCGGAGGCAATCACCGCGGATGAGGAAGCGGTCCGGCTGATTGCCCGGCGCGCTGAGGGCGGCCTGCGCGACGCACTGAGCATTGCGGACCGGTGTGTCTCCTTTTTTCCCGGCGGCAGGCTGACAGGCAGCCGGGTCCTCGAGGTACTCGGCACCGCAGATACCAGCATGTGGAGAAGCATGCTCCATCACGCGGCAGACGGAGATGCTTCGTCCATGATCCGGCAGTTCGATGAGCTGCTGATGGACGGCAAGGATGTGCGACAGATCATTTCCGACTTCACCTGGTATCTGAGAGATCTGCTGATCTTCAAGGCATCGGGCGGATCCGACGAGACGGATTCCCTGGTCGGGGAGGACCGCGAGGTTCTTCTGCAGGATGCGTCCAGGCTGGATGAACAGCAGATCATGTATTTCATTGAGGTTCTGTCGGAGCTTTCTTCGGCCCTGAGGAATACGGCGAACACAAGGGTGCTTGCCGAGATTGCGCTGATCAATCTCTGCCGTCCGGAGTCGAAGAACCGTATTCCGGATTCCCTGGAGGCGAGGCTTGCCAGAGTTGAGGCCAGGCTGGAGAACGGCGCGGTGCTTCCTGGCGCGGATGCGCCTGGTGTTCAGGGCGCCCTGAACGCACAGAGCAGGGCAGTTTCAAAAGCAGGCTCATCAGGAGATGAGGAAAGGGCTTCTTCAGGAGCCGCTGCATCAGGAGAAGAGACGATCGCACAGGCTCCGGAACCGGCGGGGAATCTTTCGCGGGTTGTTGTACCGGAGCTGTTTCAGAAGATTGCCTCCCAGTGGAAGCAGACGATGAGCTCCCTTCCGAACCGTGGAAGGGGAGAGGTGCTGGCAAGCTGCAGTGAACTCTCTTTTTCACAGGATGAGCCGGATACGCTGTTCATCGTCCTGGCAGATAACTGGTACCGGTCCCTTTCCGGCGATAAGATCCTGGCGAAGAGCATTTCGGACGCCATCGCGGAAAAGTACAAAGTCCGGCCGGAGATCCGTTTTGTGAATTCCTCCCAGGGGGAAAGGGATTCCCTGACAAGGATCGGACAGGCGGTGGAGGCGTTGAAGAGAGAGGGGATTGATTTCCCGATTGAAGTTGAGTGAAGTTGTCTGGCAAAAACAAGGAGGATGGATATGGCTAAGAGAGGCGGTTTTTCCGGCGGCATGGGCAATATGAACAATCTGATGAAGCAGGCCCAGAAGATGCAGCAGAAGATGGCTGAACAGCAGGAAGAGCTGGAGAAGAAGGAGTATTCGGCAAAGGCCGGCGGCGGAGCGGTCGAGGTGACGGTGAGTGGGAAGAAAGAGCTCACGAAGGTTGTGATCGATCCGGACGCGGTGGACCCGGATGATGTGGAGATGCTGCAGGATATGATCATTGCCGCAACGAATGAGGCCCTGCGGGCCGCGGAAGAGGATGCAAGAAACGCGATGGGAAGCATTGCGGGCGGCCTCGGCGGCCTTGGCGGCGGTTTCGGATTCTGACGTATGGATTACTATGGCAGTCAGATTAACCGTCTGATCGAGCAGCTGGGCAGCCTTCCCGGCATCGGAGGCAAAACCGCCCAGAGGCTTGCATTCCATATTATCAGCATGCCGAAGGAGAAAGTGGCCTCGCTGGCTCTGGCCCTGACACAGGCCAGGGAAAATGTGCGCTACTGCAGAGAATGCGGTACGCTGACGGATCAGGAGCTCTGCCCGATCTGCTCTGACCAAAGACGTGACCACCACACCCTCATGGTTGTGGAGAACAGCAGAGATCTTGCCGCGTATGAGAAGACGGGACACTACACCGGCGTTTACCATGTACTGCAGGGGGTCATTTCCCCCCAGCTCGGAATCGGGCCGTCGGACATAAGGCTGAAGGAACTGATGCAAAGACTCCAGGGTGATGTGAACGAGGTGATCATCGCGACGGGCTCAAGCCTGGAGGGAGAGACCACGGCCATGTACATCAGCAGGCTTGTGAAGCCGACTGGAATTCGTGTAACCAGGATTGCAAGCGGCGTTCCGGTCGGAGGAGACCTGGAGTATATTGATGAGGTGACGCTTCTGCGGGCACTTGACGGAAGGGTGGAACTGTAGGACAGTCAGAATGGATGTTTCAGGAACAGACACCAGGGAAGAGAAAAACGGAATCATAGAGGTTGATATCGACACGGATACGGACAGGCAGGAGGGTCTGAAGGGCAGAGCCATGAAGGAACGCCTTGGATATCTGAGGAACCTTTTTTCGCCCCGTACGCTGTGGGACGCCCAGGAGGAAGAGGACTGGGAGGATTTCGACCAGAAAGAAAACTATGTTTCCGGCGAAGAATACGCGGATGAATCGAAGAAGCTTGCCGGAATCGGTTCAGGCATCGTTTACCTTGCGATCCTCGTGCTGGTTCTGGTTGCTTTCGTGGCATACCATGTCATGAGCCGGTATCATCTCTATACCGGTTATAGTGTTACTGCGTCTTATGAGGCTGAGGACATTGCAGGAACACGGTATGAGAAGCTGGGGAACGGATTCATCAAGTACGGTTCTGATGGTGTCACATTTGTCAACGGGAAAAATGAAACCCAGTGGAGTCTGGCTTATACCATTGAGACACCGATGACGGACGTCTGCAAGGATACCATGCTGATCTATGAGCAGCAGGGGTATTTTGTCGAGATCGTCGATACGGATGGACAGATAGGTTCTTTCCAGACGGACCTTCCGATCCTCAAGGGAGTCGTTGCGAAGAATGGTGTCACCGCCCTGATGCTGAAGGATGACCAGGATGTGAGGATCCGTCTGGTCAGCACAGACGGCACCCCGCTGGCAGAGGTACGGTCAACACTGGAGGATCAGGGGCATCCTCTGGACATTGCCCTGTCATCAAACGGGCAGAATCTGATGGCCTCCCTGATCCGGATCGGATCCGGAACGATAGACAGCACGATTGCATTCTATGAATTTTCCTCGTCGGTCAATTCAGATGATTCTCATCTGAAGGCATCCATAGAGTACACGGATCAGGTTTTCCCGTCTGTCTGTTATCTTTCGGACAGTCTGGCGGCAGCCATCGGAGATTCCGGATTTGTGACCTATTCGACGGGGAAGACACCCAGAGAGAAGACGAGAGTGAACGTACCCTCGGAGATCATGAGTACATTTCACGACAGCAGCTACATCGGATTTGTGATGGCCAGCGATTCTCCGACCGACCGGTTCCGGATGCAGGTTTACACTGTAAACGGAAAGAAGACATCCGATCTGACATTCAGACATGGATTCTCCCAGATCCGTATGGATTCCGGGGAGATTCTGATGAATGATTCCGGCCACATGCAGGTGTTTACGCCCGGAGGAGTCGCAAGGCTGGATACGGATTACGAGAAGCAGATCGGAGCGTTTGTGAAGATCCCCGGATTCAGGAGGTACGCGATCCTGTCGAACAGCGGGATGGAGCGGATAAAGATTGAGTAGCTGCCTGGATAGTATCTGAACACCAGAGATCAGAGGTGAAGTATTCCGCCGGGAGCCGGAGAATGAACCGATCCTCCGGCCGGATTTTTGAGAGGAAGTATGAGATGACACTGGATTTGTCAAAACTGACATCGATACCGATCATCATGACGATCGTATGTGTCATTCTTGTGCTGAATGTACTGTCCGGCGTGTTTCGGGGCTTTGTCAGAAAGATATCCGGGATTGTCGCGTTTCTCCTCGCCGGAATACTTGTCACCGCGCTCCTTCCGACTGTCACTTCCTGGCTTCATACCACGCCGGTATATGGTTTTATCCGGGAACAGTGCGAGACGGTCGGAGAGAGCATCGTCAAGAATTCGATCTCGACAGCGCTCGGTTCAGGCGCGTCCGGTTCCGGGTCGGCCGGTTTGGGCGTGGTTGGTTCCGGCGATGGAACCGGAGCCATATCGGGAAATGTTGATGTATCGACAGTTGTCGATTCGGTGAGGTCAGATGACGGCAGCGGCAGTCTGGACCGGTCCAGAATCAAGGAACTGCTCCGGGCCTACGGGTATGATCCCTCGGTGATTGATTCCATGTCGGACGCGGAGCTGGAAAGCTACGCGCAGCAGCTGCTGGGGTCGTTTGCGGGAATGGTGCGCCCGGCAATCCTGCTGAGTGCCGGTATGGCCTGGCCCGGCTATGCAGTGGAAAGGGAGGACTGGCTGAGTTCTGCTTTTGTCTGGTATACGCCGTCACTCCTGGAGGACTCCATGGCAACAATTCCGGCGCCGGATTCCTCTGGAAACGGTAACGGGGAATCGCTTCTGTCCAGCCTGACAGCGGGAATGGACCGCGTGGATCAGACAAAGCTGATCGAAAGCCTTCCTCTGCCGCAGTCCATCAAGGATCAGATGGAAACCTTCAACAATGAGAATGGGTATCAGAAACTCGGGGCAACTGATTTCGGGTCTTATATCATTAATTATTTTGCCAGCCTGATCATGAATATCCTGGCGTATGTGGTAACGCTTTTCGTTGTCTGGCTGATCATCCGGTTGATTCTGGGCGCGCTCTCTGTTTTCCGGCACCTCCCGATCGTCGGCACCGCCGACCGTCTGCTCGGACTGCTGCTCGGGCTGATCCAGGGTGTGCTGATTGTGTGGACGCTGTTTCTGGTTCTGTCCCTGTTCGCCACTACCCAGGTCGGATCCATCCTGATGAGTGAGATTAACGCCTCGCCGTTCCTCTCATTTCTGTATAATATTAATCCCCTTTTGAAGGGCGCGGCAGGCGCGATCAGGGGGATTATGTGAAAGATTGCTTTCACGACTGTCTGTGCCGCCTTAGGCGGCGGATTGGGGATTGCTATGATTAAAAATGTGGTTCTTGACATCGGCGGCGTACTTGCAGACTATCATACACTGGATTACTACACAGAGAGGGGATACAGCGTTTCCAAAGCGGAAGAACTCCGAAAGGTCACGATGGGCTCACCCTGGTGGGAGCATTTTGATCTTGGCCTGATGCCGTATGACTGGATCCTCAACAAGATGAAGGCGATGAATCCGGCGCTGGCACCTGACATTGATCAGCTGCTCAGCCGCCAGTATGGGATCGTTACGCGCAGGAAGGAGTCAAAGGACTGGATTGAAATGATCCGCTCGAGGGGATACCGGGTTCTGGTTCTTTCCAATTTTTCCGAACCGGCGCTTCGGGACTGCCCGGACGCGATGGATTTTCTGGGAGAAAACATGGGCGGAACGGGTAAGGTTGGAGAGTACGGAGTAATCTGCGAGGGGATTCTGTCCTGCAAGGTACATACGGTAAAGCCCTATCCCGCAATCTACGGCATCCTTCTGACCCGCTACGGATTGATTCCGGAGGAGACGGTCTTCGTGGATGATACACAGAAAAACCTTACTGCGGCACAGGCATACGGGATTCATACGATTCTGTTTCGGAGCAGGGAACAGGTGCTGGAGGAACTGGAAGGAATAGAATGAGCCCTCATTGAAACCTCCCGGAGCAATGCTGCGCTCTCCCGGAAGACATGAGGAAAACTTTTTTTCAGAATTCCGAAAAAATGTGTTGACATCTGAATCTGACCATGATAGATTTGTCGAGTCGCCACAAGAGTGGCGGCAAAAAATGAGCTCTTTGATAACTGAACAGTGAAACAACCTTGAAGATTCTTTAAAAGTTTTATTTAAGGAACTGACCTTTAAAAACA
>ONVT01000222.1 GCA_900321365.1 uncultured Eubacteriales bacterium
ACAATTATTCCGATACAGCCATTCTCAATTTACGAAAGGCATGATGTGCCTGTCGTCAAAAGGAGCCGCCACAAATGCAGCGACTCCCGATCATCAATAAATGACGTTTGCGTTAACTCCCTTTACTTCAGGGTGACCAGCACATTCATATCCGAATAGTATGGGGCTGTGGTCACCGTGCCTTCCGGTCTGTCTCTTTGGTCATATTCTTCCGGTGCCATTGACGAATTCAGAACCTCCAAGATAGCCATCTCTTCATCCGTCAGATCTGCATTGAATTTTTCCTTCATCTCTGCCTTCTCTTCTTCGCTCAAAGATGAATTCACAAAAAAGTCTGTTGCTTCTAATCCCGCTGAAATTCCTCGGTTCCAGAACACAGTGTCCACATTACCTTGTGCCAGAGCAAGAGCGCGTCCAACGCTGTCTACCTGTACTAGTTCGATGTTCTTCTTCAGCCGCTTCCCGATCTCAGCCAACACCGCCGTATTGAAGCCCGCAGGAGTACCATCCGCAGCCACATAATCCATCGGCGGCAAAGATCCGGTAACAGCCACTCTGATCGGGTCGCCATCGAACTGTTCAAATTCGACAGTTTCTGTTTCCGCGCTCTCGGCTGCATCCGTGATGTAGGTCGGAATCAGTTCCTTCAGCTTCCCATCTTCCTTCATTTCCGCTATAACCTGATCAAACTGATCCCGCAGATCACTGTTCTCTTCCAACATCATGAAAGAGTAGCCATTGCAAAGGACGTCCACCATATCCCGTGCGAATCCTTCCGCTTTTTCCGGGTGATAAAGGACGACCTGCTGTACCTGATCATTTGCGGCACAGAGATACCTGGCCGTGCAGTCCGGCACGCTCAATGCGACGACCTCGCCTGACGTAAGTCCCATCAACATTGCCTCCAGGAAACCCTGCGTATAAAGGCCTCGAAACGCCCCTCCCTCAAGGACAAGGCATCCCTCGATCAGGTTCTCTGATGCCTGGCCTGCAGGAAGCTGTTTTACTTTTGAATATACTTTTATTCGACTCATCTCTTCTATGATAACCAATGCTGAAAATCTTCAGACACACTTCCGGCACAAAGCTTTGCTATTATAATTTATGATGAAGCAGGACATATATGTGTTTCATAATCACTTTGCCGGTCAGGTTGCTGGCCGGCACTTCCTTCGATAATAAAGCCAAAAGGCTTTTATGGAAGAACCACTTATTACCTCAATACCCCGGCAGGCCTGGTCAGGGCCTGTCGGGGTTCTTCATTTCACACTGCTCTACTCTCATGTGGTTTTCTTCCTGCAGACCAGGAATCAGCCTTCATCCGTCTTCGTTTCCACAGCAGCCTCAGTTTCCGCCTTTTGCTCCGACTCAGGCTGACTACGGTACACGTCCACCACGGGAGATGTTGAGAGGACTGCCCACCACAGAGGAACGGACATATAAGGCTCTGTCACAACGGTTTTTTCAGGTTGATCTTCAAAATCGGCACCTTCCCAGTTTTCGAAATCCCCGATTTCCATCCAGAAGACGATGTCGCAGACACCGGTTGCAAGCGCTATGCCTCTGGCACCACTGTCCACGTTGACGAATTCAATATTGAGCCCCAGCCGCTTCGCGATTTCAGCAATCAACGCCGTATTAAAGCCCAGAGGTTCTCCTCCGGTGGAAACGTAGTCCATGGGAGGGCGGTCTCCCGTCACAGCCACTTTGATCGTCCCGGCGTCCGGAAGGACCTCAGGCACAACAGCGTCGGGGTCATCGCCCTCGATGACGTCCTCGACATAGCGCTGCCTCAACTCCTCAATAGTGCCGTCCTCTTCCATCTCGGCAATGCACGCGGAAATCCGATCGCACAGCCTTGCGTCCTCTTCCCGCAGGAGCATGCCGAACATCAGCATGTTCGGGTTGAGGTATGGCGGGCGGTCCACAATGCCATCGTTTCTGGAAGTGATGTACCGCACAGTATTCTGATCAGTTTCGAGTACAGCGATATCGCCCCTGTTCAGCGCCATGAGCATATCGGTCATCGTATCGTAAAACACATATCTGTTGCAGATACTGTCGACCATGATATCCTTGAGCACTTCATTTAATTCATCTTCGGTGATATTCAGTTTGGACAACCGGCCAATGTCGCCATACTTCTGGACTTCTCCGGTATTTTCAGCATCCCCGGCGCACACGGGCAGGCTAAGAGAAAGGGCGATTACGAGCACCATAGCCAATGAAACAGATTTCTTCATAGGGACCTCCTTCATGATTATCAAAGTGTAATACTGAACAGATTTCTGTTGTCAGTGCAGCGATAATCCAGCTGTCTGGACATGTTTTTCAGAATCGTCACACCCAGACCGTCTTCATCCTGTTCGAAAGGATTGTGGGCCGCGCCGCCGCAGTCAATGGAAATCCGCATCGTACCGTCAGACTCCGCGTGGGAGACCGACAGCTTCAGGTCCACATCCTCCCGGTTTGGATAGCAGTGCTCCAGCAATTCATAGATCAGCTCCTCACAGCAAAGCTGCAGCCTGTAGGTATGCTTCTGATTTAAGCCATACTTCTCGCCGAAGGTCTGGATGCCGCCATGGAGCTGCATCAGGTCGAAGCAGCGATCTTCTATCTCAAAGCTGAAGTACTTGATCTTCTGTATAAAGGCTACCGTTTTCTCCCTCTTTGGACTGTCGAAGATCTCTTCCGGCGTCCCCTGTTCATAGATGCCGCCGTCCGCAAAGAAAAATACGCGATCGGCTACTTCCCGTGCGAAATTCATCTCATGCGTCACGATCAGCATGCCCATATCCCGCTTTGCAAGCATCCGGATCACGGCCAGCACTTCTCCTACCATCGTGGGGTCAAGGGCGCTGGTAGGTTCGTCAAACAGCAGAACCTTCGGCTCCATCATCAGACAGCGGCAGATGGCGATACGC
>ONVT01000221.1 GCA_900321365.1 uncultured Eubacteriales bacterium
AAGTCTTCAGGGCGGGGTGAGATTCCCCACTGGCGGTGACAGTCCGCGACCTGCCGAACAGGCGGCTGAACCGGTGAGATTCCGGTACCAACGGTATAGTCCGGATGGAAGAAGAGGTGGATCATGTATCATATGCCCGGAGATCTGAGACCAGGTCTTCGGGCTTTGTGTTTGAGGCGATGTCTTCTTACGTGGCTGCAGGCGGACGGAGTCCTGATGCCGTGGGCATGAGGTGGCCGCCGAAGGCGGACGGAGTCCTGATGCCGGGAACAGGTGAGTCAGATAAAACTGGCGTTTATAGAGGAGGAGAATGAGATGATTGTGTCAGAAGAAGGAGCAAAAAAAGAGCAGCCGGCGAAGCGGGGCGGGTTTTCAACGAGGTATCTTGTGGCGGCGGCAATGCTGAGTGCGGTGGCAGTCGTTCTTCAGTATATTGAATTTTCGATTCCCATCATGCCGGCCTTTATCAAGCTGGATCTGTCCGATCTTCCGTCGCTGATCGGGTGCTTCGCCATGGGACCGCTGTGGGGTGTCGCGATCGCCGGTGTCAAGAACCTGATCCATCTGCTGGTCTCCCAGTCGGGAGGGGTCGGAGAGCTGGCGAATTTTCTGCTGAATGCTTCGTTCGTATTCACGGCCGGCATGATCTACCGCTATAACCGGACGAAGAAGGGTGCCCTGATCGGATCGCTTACCGGCGCTGTCGTGATGGCCCTGATCAGCGTGCCGATCAACTATTTTATTGTATATCCTTTTTACACGGCCTTTATGCCGATGGAGGCGATCATCGCCGCCTACAAGGCTATCTTCCCCGGGATTCAGGACGGGAACCTGCTTCAGTGCCTGCTGATCTTCAATCTTCCGTTCACTTTCGTGAAGGCAATGCTGTCCGTGGTCATCGTCATGCTGATCTACAAGAGTATCTCACCGCTGATTCACGGCACTTCCCGCTGAGAGGAGACACACGGTTTTATATGTGTGAGGTTCACAGGGTGGAAATGTCCCGGAAATATGATATGATGGTACCCGTATCGCAAACAGAAGCTGAACTATTACAAAAGGTCATTTATTTATGAAGAAAACTACTGTCATCAGAAGACAGGTGCTGATTCTGGCGGCTGCAGCGGTGCTTCTGTGTGTCGGCTGCGGAAAAAAACAGATTTCCTCGAAGAATACGGATGCCGGTTATGCGGCGAATGAGGACACCGACTACCGGGGGGCGGAAACTCTGTTCAGGGACGCGATTGACCAGGGGGAGGATCCGCTCCTGGCGTACAGAGGGCTTGGCATCGCGCTGATGGGGCAGGCAAGGTATGAAGAGGCCCTGAGCGCATTTGACAATGCAATCGCGTATACGGACGACAAGATGCCGGATACCGTTCGGGATCTTCTCCAGTACCGGATCACCTGCCAGTACCGCATGAAGGATTACGAGGGAGCCATCAAAACGGGAGATGAGCTGACCGCTCTCGACGACGAGCTGATGATGGCTTATTTCTATATCGGAGCCTCCCGCCTGAATCAGGGCAGCCTTGATGAGGCGAAGGCGAACTTTGACTATGCGGTTTCCCTGGAGCCTGAGAACTACAAGCTCTATCTCGATATTTACAGCATTTATGAAGACGCCAAGCTGTCGGGGGTAGGGGACGGGTATCTGCAGACCGCGCTGGGGATTGCTCCAAAGAGTATGGAGGATCACTACAATGTCGGGCAGATCTATTTCTATCTCGAGGAGTATGATGATGCCGCCACGGCCCTGATCGAGCCGGTGCAGAAAGAATATGAACCGGCGCTCTCCCTGATGGGACAGATCTACCTGGCCAGGAAAGACTATGACAACGCGAAGGCGACCTTCTCGCAGATCCTCCGGAAGAATGACCAGAGCAAGGACGCGTACAACGGTCTGGCCCTGTGCGCGATTGCGGTAAATGATCCGGACGCGGCTCTTGACTATATCGCGCAGGGGCTGAGCCTGAGCGGGGAAGAGGGGAAGCAGGAGCTTTACTTCAATGAGATCGTTGCATATGAGAAAAAGCTGGACTTTCTGACCGCGCGGGACAAATGCAGGCAATACGTCGAGATGTACCCGACTGATGAGGGAGGGGCCAAGGAGCTGCAGTTCCTGAATACGAGAGCATAAAGCCGCCTGTGTTCCTGCATATAATACCTGTATATAAAACACCCCGCTCCTGGGAGCGGGGAATCTGTTCAATCAGGTCTCTTATATATAGTCAGACAGTATATAAAAGAATCAGGTTATGATCAGAGCTTGACAACATTGGACGCCTGCATGCCGCGCGGACCTTCCGTCAGATCGTACTCGACCGGTTTTCCTTCCTCCAGCGTCTTGAATCCTTCGCCCTGAATCGCGGAGAAATGAACGAATACGTCCTTTCCGTCCTCGCCAGTGATGAAGCCATAACCTTTTTCTGCGTTGAACCACTTAACTGTACCCTTCATTACGGGACCTCCATAAAATAATAAAGACATGAGATTGAACCTGTATCAAGGTCAATCTTGATTGCGGGATTTATTATATCTTTGGTTCATATGGAGTGTCAACAGTAAAAAGCATCAATTTTATCCTTATTTCACGAATGAGCAAAGTTTGGATATGCAATTCTTGTGCATCCTGACCGCTGAAAAAAGACGGAACAATCCGTAATCGACTTTTGGCGGATTTATCATAAATTGTTTATGTACAGGTCCGAAAGGGAGACGACAGAATGGAGAACACCGTGAGAGATGTCCGGATCCGGATTCCGCGAAGCGCGGCGAAGGTTCTGAACCGTCTGCATGAGCTCGGATATGAAGCCTGCGTTGTGGGCGGATGTGTGCGGGACAGTCTTCTCGGCGCCATGCCGCAGGACTGGGACATCACGACTTCCGCAAACCCGCAGCAGGTGAGGGCGGCTTTTGAGAGAACCATTGACACCGGCATCGAGCATGGGACTGTGACAGTGCGCATGGACGGTGAGAGTTTCGAGGTGACCACGTACCGGATCGACGGGAAATACGCGGATCACCGCCACCCGGATGAAGTGCGGTTCACCAACAGTCTTGAGGAGGACCTGAAGCGGCGGGATTTCACTATCAATGCCATGGCCTACAATGACCGGGACGGCCTGATCGACCTGTTCCACGGCAGAGAGGACCTGAAGGACGGTATCGTCCGGTGTGTGGGAAATGCCGGGGACCGTTTCACAGAGGACGCTCTGCGGATCTTCAGGGCTGTCCGCTTTTGCGCAAAGCTGGGATTTGAGCTGGACCCGGAAACGAAGAAGGCGGCGACGGCCCTGGCCCCCTCCCTGCAATATGTCAGTGCGGAGCGCGTGCGCATGGAGCTGGAGAAACTGCTGGTATCGCCCCATCCGGAGTTGATCCGCCTCGCCTGGGAGTGCGGCATCACCAGGGTTATCCTTCCGGAATTTGACGCGATGATGAAGGCGGTCCAGAACAATGCGCACCACCGGATTACGGTCGGGGAGCATACGATCCGGACGATGTGTGCCTGTGAGAGCGACCGGATCCTGAGGCTGACGATGCTGCTTCATGATTCGGGGAAACCTGCCTGCCAGACGATCGATGAGAAAGGCGTCTTCCATTACCACGGTCATGCGGCCCCGGGGGCGGAGATTGCAGGGCGGGTTCTGGAAAGACTGAAGTATGACAAGGCGACGGAGCGTGTCGTCGTTCATCTGATCCGCTGCCATTCCCTGTATCCGGAGCTGACGCAGGAGGGTGTGAGGCGCGCGGTCGTCCTCCTTGGCGAGGATCAGTTCGAACGTTTCCTGAAGGTCAAACGCGCCGATATCAGCGGGCAGAATCCGGAGGTGCAGGAGAAGAAATTCCGGTACATGGATGAGGTCGAAGAGATCTACCGCACTGTCCTGGAGAGGGGGGACTGCCTGTCCCTCAGGGAACTGAAGGTGACCGGCGACGACCTGATTGAAGCCGGAATCCCGAAGGGGAAACAGATCGGCCGGATCCTGGAGGCGCTGCTGGATGAAGTCCTCGCCGATCCGGAGAAAAATGACCGTCAGCTGCTGCTCGATCGCGCGGATGTCCTTATGAAGGAAGAAGCGGCGGACATCATTGGCTAATGGAGTAACTGATTATATATGCTGAGCTACTGTTCTCTTGAATATCTGATTGTATTTCTGCCCGTGGTCATGATCCTGTATCAGCTCGCGCCGGATAGAGCGAGAAGGTGGGTTCTCCTTGCCGCGGGCTATGCATTTTTCTGGTATCTGAGCGGGATTCTGGTTCTCTGGAATGTCGCCGCCGCGATATGCGTCTGGCTGACAGGACTCAGGCTTTCCTCCCTTTTGGAAAAGCGTGACGAGATGCTGAAGGAGGCGGATCGTTCCGAAAGGAAGGCAGTCCGTTCCGCCTGTGAAAAGAGCATGCGCCGTATGGTGATCCTGGCGGCGATTGTCTGCTTTGGAATCCTGATCACTTTGAAGTATTCCGCATTCCTCACGGAAAACCTGAATTCGGTCCTGGGGCTTGTGCACGACGGCAACCAGCTCGCAGTCCCGCATTTCCTGGTTCCGATCGGGATCTCATTCTATACGCTGCAGGCGATGTCTTATGTCTTCGATGTGCAGAAGGAGAAGATCCCCGCTGAGAGAAACTTCTTCAAGGTCGCATTGTTTCTGTCATTTTTCCCGCTGCTGATGGAGGGACCCATAGCCCGCTATAAAGAGACCGCGCCGCAGCTGTGGAACCCTCCCCGTATCCGCATGGCTTCGCTCCAGAGAGGCGGATGGCGGATTCTGTACGGCGTCATCAAGAAGCTTGTGGTCGCGGATCGTGTCAATGCGGCGGTGGAGCTTCTGTATACAGACTTCGCAAACTATGACGGGGGCATGGTTTTCCTTGCCGCCATCCTGTTTACCTGTCAGGAATACATGGAATTCTCCGGCACGATGGACATTGTGATCGGAACGGGTGAGTGCCTCGGGATAACGCTTCCGGAGAACTTCCGTCAGCCGTTTTTCTCGGCGACGATTTCTGAATTCTGGACGAGGTGGCACATCACCCTGGGCGGATGGCTGAGGGATTATATCTACTATCCGCTGTCCATGAGCGGCCCTTTGAAGAAGCTGACAAAGATCTGCAGGAAAAAAATCGGGAACCACTACGGACCGCTGGTCACCAGCTCGATCGCGCTGCTGGCTGTCTGGGTCTTCAACGGATTCTGGCACGGGTCCGGCTGGAGTTATCTTTTCTTCGGCATGTACCATTTTACGCTGATTGTGATCGGGAACCTGCTGCAGCCGGTGGTGACGTCCTTCTGCGAGAAGCACGGGATCAACCGCAGGAAGCCCCTCTACCGGACCTTCCAGATCATCCGGACATTCCTTCTCGTCGCGGTCGGGGAAATGTTCTTCCGGGCGCTCAGTCTCAGGCACGGGCTGCAGATGTTTGCGCAGATGTTCCGTCAGGCGTCTCTGAAGAGCTTCGTGGACGGGACAGCGCTGAAGCTGGGGATGGACCTTCCGGATTATATCATCGTTGCCGTCGTCATCACATTTGTCTTTGTCATCAGTCTTCTGAAGGAGAGGGGACACAATGTGCGGGACGGCCTGATGGCGAAAAACATGGCGGTGCGGTCTCTTATTACCGTGCTCCTGATTTCATTTATTGTGCTGTTCGGCGCGTACGGGGCAGGCTATGTCCCGGTGGACCCGATCTACGCGAATTTCTGAGGTGGCGGAATGAAGTATTTGAGAATAATCCTGCCGGTCTTTCTGACTGCGCTTTTTCTGTCAGTCTCCCTGCTGTTTCTGTCGAACCTGGTTGCGCCGAAAAACAACACGGAGGCTGCGGGACATGACGCCTGGGCGGCGTATGGATTCGAGGCGGAGCCCCGCGGCACCATCGATGTGTTCATTCTGGGGGACAGTGAGTCAAGAACCTCTGTCTCTCCGATGCAGATGTATCATGACGAAGGGATCACCAGCTACTGCTGCGGGGTGAATTCCGAGAACCTGACCGAGGCAAAGCAGATGCTCCGCCGGATTCTGAAAACACAGTCGCCGAAGCTGGTCATCCTTGAGTGCAATGTGCTGTTCACGAAGTTTGACTGGAAGGATGTCCTTCTGGAAGAGGCCGGATATGTCTTCCCGGTGATTACGTGGCATAACAGATGGAAGAGCCTGAATGCGGAGGATTTCACTTCCGTTCCGGATTATACCTCCCGTGAGGTGAGGAAGGGGTACTATCATTCCCGTGTAAGCCAGGCTGCGCCCATTGACATGCAGGAGCGGTACATGGCCCCGGACACAGAAGAAGAGAAGCTGGATGCGATCAATGTGCATGTCCTGGGAGAGATTGCGTCCATCTGCAGGAAGAACGGGATTGACCTTCTTCTGCTCAGCACTCCCAGCGTCAAAAACTGGACCATGGCAAAGCACAACACCTGTGAGAGACTGGCAGAGAATCTGAACGAAAAGGCTGCCGGGGAAGGCGTGCGTGTGGATTTCGTCGATATGAACCTGATGACGGACGTCATCCCGATCGACTGGGAAACGGATACGAGGGATAAGGGCGACCACCTGAACAACCTGGGGGTGGAAAAGGTCTGCGCGTGGCTCGCGCCATGGCTGAAGGAGAACTACGGCCTTGAGGACCACAGGGAGGATCCCGCCTGCCGTCAGAGCTGGACCGACATGTACGACGACTACCTGGAGTGGATTACATAAATTCTTTGCCGGGATCAGCCGCCCATCCTCGGAACGGCGGGCGATTGATCCCTGACTTGTCACTGCAGATGATTATGGTATAATTTACGTGGCGGCTGCCGGGAGCGGCCGCAGGAGGATAATACAGATATGGCACTGATTCAGACACCAGTGAAGGGCATGCAGGATTTCCTGCCGGAGGATATGGCCCTGAGGCAGCATGTTCTCGGAGTGATCCGGGAGACGTATGGCAGGTATGGCTTCCTGCAGATCGGGACGCCGGCCCTTGAGCATCTGGAGAACCTGACCGGGAAGAACGGCGGCGAGAATGAGAAGCTGATCTTCAAGGTTGAAAAGAGGGGACGCGAACTTGAGAAGGGGCTTCAGCGGGTAAGGCAGTCAGAAGACATCCATCCGGACGAGGCGGGCAGCATGCTTTCCGACAGCGCGCTGAGATATGATCTGACCGTGCCGCTCTGCCGGTACTATTCAAACCATAAGAATGAACTCCCGACTCCGTTCAAGGCGCTGCAGATCGGCGACGTGTTCCGCGCGGACCGGCCGCAGAAGGGAAGGTTCCGCCAGTTCACGCAGTGCGACATCGATATTATCGGGGATCCTTCGGTGATGGCGGAGATTGAGCTGATCGCCGCTACTTCGGACGCCCTTCGCAGAATCTTTGAGGAAGTGGGTGTGTCCGGATTTACCGTTCACATCGGCGACAGAAGGATCCTGAGAGCGATGGCGAAGAGCGCCGGGTTCAGCGAAGACCAGTTCGAGGATGTGTTCATCATCCTTGACAAGATGGATAAGATCGGGCCGGACGGTGTGCGTGAGGAGCTGATCCGGTGCGGGTACAGCCCGGAAACGGTTGAGAAATACGTCGGGTTCTTCCGGATCTTCCGGGAGGATGAGAAACAGGATCCTGCCTCCTTCATCGAAAAGACCTGTGCGGATACCGTCGATCCGGCGGCCCCCGGGGATCTGGAGAAGATCCTGTCAACGGTCCGGGGAATGATCAGCAGTGACATCACGCTGATGTTTGACCCCACCCTGGTACGAGGCATGAGCTATTATACCGGGACGATCTTTGAGATCTCCATCGATCATTATTCCTTCTCCATCGCCGGAGGCGGAAGATATGACAGGATGGTCGGGAGGTTCTGTGGCCAGGACGCGCCGGCGTGCGGATTCTCCAT
>ONVT01000322.1 GCA_900321365.1 uncultured Eubacteriales bacterium
GGGTATGGGGGTGTGGAAAGAAGACAGATATGAAGTATTCAAACATTGGCGGTCAGGCGGTCATGGAAGGTGTCATGATGCGCAATGATGAGAAATGGGCAGTCGCCGTCCGTACAGCAGACAACCAGATTACGGTGAAGACGGGAATCTATAAGGGCGTTATCCCCACAAAGGCGGTAAGTAAGATTCCGATTGTGCGGGGTGTCGGCAGCTTCATCGACTCACTGTATCTTGGTATGAAGACGCTGATGTTCTCCGCGGATCTCTTTGCGGAGGAATCAGAGAAGGAGCTGGAGGAACGGCTTCAGGACGAGAAGAAGAAGGCGGAGAAAAAGGCGGCAAAGCTCCGCTCTTCCGGGAAAGAGGATCAGGCAGAAAAACTTCTGAAGGAAACGGAAGAAAAGGCTGCCCGGGAGCGGGAAAAGCTGAAGGAGCGCGAAGAGTCGGGGAACGGCAAGTCGAAGGATTCCGACAACTCCGTGCTGCTCACACTGACGCTGATCTTCTCCCTTGCGGTGTCGATCGCCTTGTTCATGCTGCTTCCGTACTTTCTCTCCAGGGCGCTCAGGTCTGTTATCAGTTCCGAGTCCCTGATCTCGGTGATCGAGGCGGTCCTGAGACTGTTGATCTTCTTCGGGTATCTGCTGCTGATCTCACGGATGAAGGACATCCAGAGGACATTCATGTACCATGGGGCGGAGCATAAGTGTATCAACTGCATCGAGCACGGGCTTGAGCTGAATGTCGAGAATGTCCGCAAAAGCTCCCGCCAGCACAAGAGGTGCGGTACGAGTTTCCTGCTGATCGTCATGATCATCAGCATCATATTCTTTTTCTGTATCCGCACTCCGAATCCGGTGATGAGGATAGTGATCCGCATCCTGCTGATCCCTGTGATCGCGGGAGTGTCATTTGAACTGATCCGCCTTGCCGGAAGGTATGACAACAAGTGCGTGAACATCCTCAGCAAGCCCGGGATGCTCCTTCAGAAGCTGACGACAAATGAGCCGGATGATGACCAGATCCGTGTCGGAATCGCCTCGGTGGAGGCTGTCTTCAACTGGAAGAAGTATCTCAATGAGAACTTTGGGACGGATTATGAGCTGACTCCTCAGGATGATCCCCGCGAGAGTGATGATATCTACACAATCAGGGATCAGCTGGAAGACGCCTCCTGAGTTTTGTACAGGTGACTTTCCTGCAGCTTTTGAGGATTGCGGCAGCCGGGAAGAATAAAGACATATGACGATCGGGGAAGCAGTATTCAGAGCGAAGAAGTGTCTGGAGGCGCATCAGGTTCCGGACTACGGGATCGACGCGCTGTTGCTGCTTCAGTACGTCAGCGGGATCAGCCGGGCAGAATATTTTGCGCACCAGGATGCGGAGTATCCGGATGCGGAGCGCTACCTGGAGCTGGTATCTCTGCGGGCAAAGAGGATCCCGCTGCAGCAGATCACGGGGGAGACGTACTTCTGCGCTCTGCGATTCCTTGTGACAGAGGATGTGCTGTGCCCGAGGCAGGAGACGGAGCTTCTGGTGGAGGAAGCATTAAAGAGAATCCCGCCTGGCGGTCGTTTCCTGGATCTTTGCACCGGATCCGGCTGTATCGCCGTCAGCCTCCTGTGCCTTGGAAATAATCTGTCAGGCTGCGGATGCGATCTCTCAGAAGATGCGCTCAGGATCGCGTCTTCCAACGCCCGGCTGCATCATGTCACAGCGCATCTGGAACTGAGGCAGGGGGATCTGTATGACGCCTTGTCAGGAGAGACCGGTTCTGCGGCGTGTCCGTCAGGGTTGGTGGATGCTCCCATGCGCAGGAACATAGATGCTCCGGCAGAAGGATGGGATGGACATCTGCAAGGGAACCTGGATGGTCCGGCAGAAGGATGTGATGAGCCCCTGCGTAGGAATATAGATGCGCCTGCAGACGAATACGATATGATCGTATCGAACCCTCCCTACATCGCGTCGGATAAGATCGCCGGCCTGATGGAGGAGGTGCGGGATCATGAGCCGGTGATGGCTCTTGACGGAGGCGCGGACGGTCTTGTTTTTTACCGCCGGATCCTGGAAGGGGCAGATAAATATCTGAAGAGAGGCGGCTGGCTGCTTGTGGAGATCGGATATGATCAGGCTGGCGCAGTCAGATCGATGTTTGACGATTACCGATATGAATCTGTCAGAGTGATAAAGGACCTGGCGGGACTGGATCGGATCGTGCTGGGACAGAGAGGAAATCTGTGTGTTTGAACAGCTGAAGGAAGTGAAGGGAAGACTGGAGGAGATTGTCAGACTGCTCTCAGAGCCGGATACCGCGAAGGATCCGGCAAGGCTGCAGAGCCTGATGAAGGAGCAGGCGGGCCTTCTTCCGGTTGCCGATACCTACAATGCCTGGCGGAAGGTACAGGAAACAATCGCCGACTGTGAGGAGATGCTCTCAGCGGAGCGCGACGAGGAAATGCGGTCTCTGATGAAGGAGGAACTGTCCGGCGCCAGGCAGGAGAAAGAAGCGCTGGAACAGAAGCTGCGTATACTGCTTCTTCCGAAGGATCCGAATGATGAGAAGAATGTCGTCGTGGAGATCCGCGCCGGCGTAGGCGGGGATGAGGCTGCCCTGTTTGCTTCTCAGGTATACCGTATGTATCTTCGTTACGCGGAGATGAACGGCTGGAAAGTAGAGCTTACGAGTGTGAGTGAAAACGGGATCGGCGGATTCAAGGAGTGCGTCTTCCTGGTAAACGGAAAGGGTGCCTGGTCCAGGCTGAAATATGAGTCGGGCGTCCACCGGGTCCAGCGTGTTCCGGAGACAGAAAGCGGGGGACGCATCCATACTTCCGCGTGTACTGTGGCAATCATGCCGCAGGCGGAGGAAATCGATTTTGAACTGGATCTGAATGAATGTCATTTTGACGTATTCCGGGCATCCGGAAACGGCGGCCAGTGCGTCAACACGACAGATTCGGCGGTGCGTCTGGTGCATGAGCCCACCGGGATCGTGGTCAGCTGCCAGGATGAGAAGAGCCAGCTGAAGAACAAGGACAAGGCAATCCGGATTCTCAGATCGATTCTGTACCAGAAGGAGCTTATGGAGCGGCATGACGCCGAGGCCGAGGAGAGGAGAAGCCAGATCGGGTCGGGAGACCGGAGTGAGAAGATCCGCACGTACAACTTCCCGCAGGGGCGGGTTACGGACCACCGGATCAAACTTACTCTGTACCGGATCGACCAGATCATGAATGGTGACCTGGACGAACTCATCGATCCCCTGATCGCGGCCGATCAGGCCTCACGGCTGGCAAGGTCGGAGAATATGACTGCATGA
>ONVT01000220.1 GCA_900321365.1 uncultured Eubacteriales bacterium
ATCACGGACGCAGGGACGCCGGGAATCTCCGACCCGGGTGAAATCCTCGTGCGCCTCGCGCTTGAGAGCGGAATCCGGGTGATTCCCGTGCCGGGCGCCTGTGCCGCGGTCAATGCCCTGATCTGTTCCGGTCTGGAGACGAGGCGGTTCCGCTTTGAAGCATTTCTGCCGGCGGAGAAGAAGGAGAGGGCCGCGGTCCTGGAGGAGCTGCGGGATGAAACCTGCACAATTGTCCTGTATGAGGCGCCGCACCGGCTTACAAGGACGCTTCAGCTTCTGCTGGAGAGCCTGGGGGATCGTGAGATGACGGTCTGCCGTGAGCTGACGAAGAAGCATGAAGAGTTCCGGCGGACGACACTCGCCCGCGCGCTTGACTATTATCAGGAAAATGAGCCCCGCGGAGAGTTTGTGCTGGTGATCGCGGGACGAAACCGGAAAGAGCTGGAGAGCGAGAAGCAGGCACAGGTCCGTGAAAGCGTGTCCCTCGAGGAGCATATGAAACAGTACCTGGAGAGCGGGCTGGACCGGAAGGAAGCCATGAAGGCGGTGGCGAAGGACCGCGGCATGACGAAGCGGGATGTGTACCGGATGCTGCTGGAGAATAGCGCTGACACAGAAGACTGAACTGCGGCCCGCCTGGGCGTCGCGGGCGGGGAGAAGAAGCAGAAAAGAGAGAAACTCCCGCCCGCGGAGCCGGCAAAAGAGTGTCAGAGACGGGGGGAAGAAGCAAAACAAAGAATAATCCCCGCCTGCAAAGTTCAGTGCAGGAGGAGGAAGATTTCCGTGAGCACCATGCCGGTGATGGCGCCGCCCACATGTGCCTGCCATGCGATGCCGGGCATGAAATTGATAAAAAGATTCAGTACCAGGGTCAGCGCTATGCTGCGAAGACCGGAGACATGGCGGTAGGTAATAAGGATCAGGAAATATCCGAACATCAGACCGTAAAGGCCGCCTGACAGCCCCACGGAAAATCGGATGCGGGAGATCGCATATTCCAGGAGGCTTCCCCCGAGGACGGATCCGAACAGGACCAGCGCGAACCATGCGTGTCCGAAAAAGTCCTCAAGCGAGTGCAGGTTGTAGAGCGCCAGCAGATTCATGGCAATGTGCCATGGCTGGATGTGCGTGAAACCCACCGTCAGGAGACGCCACCACTGCCCCTGGCGGATCCGCTCGCGGTCATAGCAGCCACACTTCACCGCCCGGGAAGTCTTATCAGGCCCTCCGGACGTAATATAGATGAAGACAATTCCGCATACAACCAGCACCGCCAGCCATACGGACAGCCCCAGACCCTCCCTCAGTAAGTAAGAATTATCAAAGCTCGGATGCATCTCTATTCCTCTCTTTTCATAAAATCTACGCTTCAAGTATAACGCAATTTCCTGAATAAAAGACAGGCAGGATGGTCAAGATAATTATGAACAGTTCCTGAGCCTGTTAATCACAATATACATCCTGCAAAAATTCTGATATGATACTCTTGTTCAGCATCCCCGTCCGGGGGTGCTGATAAGCGACGAATGGAGATCGTGAGGCAGTCTGTGATGCTGCAGAGCTGTGATGCCATGAGACTATGACGCTGTGATGCTGCGGGGCGGCGGAAAGGATGAGTGGAATGAAGCTGACATTTATTGGAGCCACACATGAAGTAACCGGAAGCTGCTATTATCTGGAGGCATGCGGGAAGAAGATCCTGATCGACTGCGGTATGGAACAGGGCGAGGATCTGTATGAGAACAAACCGATCCCGGTGCCGGCGGCAGAGATTGACATGGTGCTGCTCACGCACGCGCACATGGATCACTCGGGTCTGCTGCCGCTGCTCTACAGGCAGGGGTTCAACGGCCAGATCTTCGCGACGGGCGGGACGACTGCTCTGTGCCGGATCATGCTTCTGGACTCTGCGCACATTCAGGAATTTGAAGCAGAGTGGAAGAACAGGAAGGGCGAGCGCGCCGGCAGGGAGCCGGTGGAGCCCCTGTACAACCAGAAGGACGCCGAGGGAGCAATCAGCTGTTTTGTCTCGGTCGACTACAATGACGAGAAGTACATCGCGGAGGGGATCCGGGTCAGATTCATCGACGCCGGCCACCTTCTCGGATCGAGTTCCATCGAAGTGATGATTACGGAGGGAGATGTCTCAAAGAAGCTCGTGTTCTCGGGAGACATCGGGAACAAGAACCAGCCCCTGATCGCGAATCCGACTTATCCGAAGGACGCGGATTATGTCATCATGGAGTCCACCTACGGCGACAGGACACACGATATGCCGGCGGACAATGACTACGCTGCGGCACTGGCGGAAGTGATCCAGAGGACATTTGACAGGGGAGGAAATGTCGTGATTCCTTCCTTCGCGGTGGGCCGCACGCAGGAGATGCTTTATTTTATCCGCGACATCAAGCAGAATGACATGATCTACGGCCATGACGGCTTCGAGGTTTATGTCGACTCCCCGCTGGCCATCGAAGCGACAAACATCTTCCGCGAGAGGATGTACAGCGACTTCAATGAAGAAGCGAAACAGCTGCTGGCCGAGGGGATCAATCCGATCGGATTTGCCGGGCTGAAGACCGCCGTCACCTCGGATGAGTCCCGGGCGATCAATGACGACCCGAGCCCGAAGGTGATCATTTCCGCGAGTGGCATGTGCGATGCCGGCCGCGTGAAGCACCATCTCAAGCACAACCTCTGGAAGGAGGAAAGCACAATCCTGTTTGTCGGTTACCAGGCCTTTGGAACGCCGGGACGCGCGATCCTGGACGGTGCCGAGAGCGTCAGACTCTTCGGCGAAGAGATCGAGGTGCGGGCGACGATCTGCCAGCTGCCGGGCGTCTCCGGACATGCCGACAACGTCGGGCTGATGGAGTGGATCGGAGCATTTGAGAAGAAGCCGGATCAGGTGTTCGTCACGCATGGCGAGGACAAGGTGACCGAGCTTTTCCGCGACCGCCTGGTTAATGAGCTTGGCCTGAAGGCGTACGCGCCGTTCTCGGGAACCGTGTACGATCTGGCAGCAGGCGCATTTGAGGTGGAGGCGGAGCCGATACCGATCGAGAAGGAAGACCGTGAAGCTATCCGGATTGCCAGGCAGGACGGCGGAGCAGTTGTCCGGAAGAAGGGCAGTGACCGCGGCGCACAAGGTGCCATTCCGAAGAACAAGAAGGCTGCCAGAATCTATGGCCGTCTGGTCGCGGCGGGCAACCGCCTGATGTCCGCGATCCGGCACAATGAGGGCGGAACGAACAAAGACCTGAGCCGCATGACGGAGGAGATCAACCGCCTGTGTGATAAGTGGGACCGATAAGCTGATTATTCCTGATACCCGTCAACACAATCAGCTGCCGATTGATTATCGTTAATAAGCATTCTTAAAGCGGATGAATCGGCTTAA
>ONVT01000268.1 GCA_900321365.1 uncultured Eubacteriales bacterium
ATACGGGTCTGATTTTTCTTTGCAATCAGGTCGAAGTCTGATAAACTTAAGAACAGAGAAAACTCTCTTCGGACAGAGGCGCAGGGAGCGCTCATGGGCCGGGGAGTGTGATACTGGTTTTTACAGGAGACACCGTATGGCGTCCCGGAAGACGTCGGTGAGCCGGGCATCTGAAAAGTGCTTTCAGGGAGGAGGAATCTATCATGGCATTGTTTGGCGGATTGTTTAACAAGAAGAACTGCGATATCTGTGGCGGCGAAATTGGTCTTCTCGGAAACCGCAAGCTGGAGGACGGAAACTGCTGCAAGAACTGTGCCTCGAAACTGTCTCCGTGGTTTGACGAGCGCAGGCACAGCACGATTGACCAGATTAAGGAGCAGCTCGATTACAGGGAGAGGAACCTGGAGGAGGTGAAGAAGTTCCACACTACCAGGACCATTGCCTGTGACAGGTGGAATGTACTCCTGGATGAGAATGCGAAAAAGTTTATCCTGACCCGCAATCCGAGGAAGATCGAAGAAGAGAACGCGGACGTCATCCCGTTCTCCGAGATCACCGGATGCAGGCTGGATGTCGATGAGGACCGCGATGAGATCAAGCGCGAGGTCAGGCAGGGGGATGAGACGAAGCGGGTATCCTACAATCCTCCGCGTTATGAGTATTACTATGAGTTCCATTATAAGATCAATGTGAACAATCCTTATTTCGATGAGCTGAACTTTGACCTGAACAACAGCAGGGTTCATATCACGCCTTCGCAGGCTGTCGGTGCCGGCGGAACAGGGATTGTCGGCGTCCTTTCGGCAATCGGCGGCGTGACGGCGACCGCGGCTTATGATCCGCATACAAATCCGGAGTATGAGAAGTATGAAAAGCTTGGCGAGGAGATTACCCAGGCGCTGACGGGCGCACAGCAGACCGTGCGGGAGGAAGCCGCGGCGGCTGCTGCGGGACCAAAGATGATCAAGTGCCCGTACTGCGGCGCGCAGACAGAGATCGGCGCGGGAAGCAAGTGCGAGTACTGCGGCGGGTATGTCGGCGACGCGGTGTAAATGCTCCGCGCGGACGCTCATTTGCCGCAGAACTCTATCCGGGGAGGTGCTCTGAAGCCTCCGGCGGAGTTGACAGTGAAAACAAGGCAGCAAAAGACAGACGGAGCAGACTGTTCCGTCTGTTCGTTCAGGAGGAGATCGGAACATGGGAATTGTGATTCGGGACGCGGCCGCGGTTCTTCCGGGAGAAGGCGCTCCTTCGGTCGGAAGACATACGATCTACATTGTCGAAGACCTGATTGCCGGGATTGACCACAGACCGGAGGGCTTTACAGAAGATGCGGTGATCGACGGAAAGGACCGGCTGGTGATTCCGGGCCTGATCAATGCGCACACGCATACATATATGTCGATGATGCGCAACTGCGCCGACGACCTTTCTTTTATGGACTGGCTCTTTAAGAGGGTAGATCCGATCGAGACTCAGCTGACCGGGGAGGACGCCTACTGGGCATCGCTGCTGTCGCAGATTGAGATGATCCGGTCCGGAACGACGACGTTCAACGATATGCAGATGCATATCCATCAGACGACAAGGGCGGTGAAAGAGAGCGGCATGCGCGCTGTCATCTGCAGGGGCCTGGTCGGGGATTCCTGTGACAGGAGGGATGTACGGCTGCAGGAGGCTCTCGAGGAGATGGAGGACGGGAAGGACTGCGGCAGGCTGACGTTCCTGCTCGGACCGCATGCGCCCTATACCTGCGGTCCTGACTATCTGAGGATGGTGGCGGACACGGCGAAAGAGAAAGGGCTGGGCATTCATATCCATCTTGCAGAGTCTGTGACCGAAAGCGAGAACATGCGCCGCGATCACGGCTGTACGCCGATCGAGTACGCGCTCAGGGCAGGCGTCTTCGACGTTCCGGTGATAGCGGCTCACTGCGTGCAGCTGGAGGGAGACGACATCGGGATTCTCGCACAGCATGGCGTGAGCGTGGTCACGAATCCTGCCTCCAACATGAAGCTTGGAAACGGGTTCGCGCCGGTTCCTGAGTTGATGGCCGCAGGAGTCAATGTCTGCCTCGGCACGGACGGCGCTGCTTCCAACAACGCCCAGAACATGTTCCGTGAGATGAGCCACCTGGCGCTGATCCATAAGGGAACGCATAAAACGCCCCAGTGCATCAGCGCGCCGGAGGTGTTTCACGCCGCAACGCTTGCGGGAGCGAAGGCGCTGCGCCTGAATACGGGATCGATTGAGGTGGGAAAGAAGGCGGATCTGGCAATCCTGCGTCTTGACTGCCCGGGCATGATGCCGAACAACAATCTGCTTGCCGCGCTTTGCTACAGTGCGGACGGATCGGAAACCGACACAGTGATCATCGACGGGAAGATCGTGATGCAGGGAAGAGAACTGAAGACAATCGACGAGGAGAAGGTTTACGCGAAGATACGGGAGATGTGTGAGAGGCTCGGACTGTGTCCGTGATTTTTCACAGGCACTCCTGAAGAACATAATGGTTTTTGCCTGGTGCAATCGGAGAAAAAGACAGGCAGGATTCATAAGCTGCTTCTGAACAGATCCGTTAGAGGAGGAAAACATGGCAAGTGAAATCAGGGATATCAGCCTGGCTCAGTCCGGGATGAGAAAGATCGAGTGGGTGAGAAGAAACTGCCCGCTCCTGACGATGCTGACGGAGGAGTTCTCAAGGACAAAGCCCTTTGAGGGAAAGAAGATCGCGCTGTCGGTCCATCTGGAGGCGAAGACTGCCTATCTGTGCATGACACTGGCTGCAGGCGGGGCGCAGATGTATGTGACCGGCTCCAATCCGCTGTCCACCCAGGACGACGTGGCGGCGGCGCTTGTCTCTCAGGGGCTGGAGGTTCACGCCTGGCACGGCGTTACAGAGGAAGAGTACACAGAACACATCCGCGCGGTGCTTTCCTGTGGGCCGAATATCATCATCGATGACGGCGGCGACCTGGTCAATATGATGCACACGCAGATGCAGGACCTGATCCCCGGCGTGATCGGAGGCTGTGAGGAGACGACGACCGGCATTCTCCGCCTGGAGGCGTTGAACCGTGAGGGAAAGCTGCGTTTTCCGATGGTGCGGGTCAACAACGCGATGATGAAGCATCTTTTCGACAACCGGTACGGTACGGGCCAGTCTGTCTGGGACGGCATCAACCGCACGACAAACCTGATCGTCGCCGGGAAGACAGTGGTCGTCGCCGGATACGGCTGGTGCGGAAGAGGCGTCGCCATGCGCGCGAAAGGGTTCGGCGCAAAGGTTATTGTCACGGAGATCGATCCGGTGAAGGCGATCGAGGCGATTATGGACGGATATGATGTCATGCCGATGGTCGAGGCCGCGAAGACGGGAGATTTCTTCGTGACGGTTACAGGCTGTGAAAAGGTAATCAGCGAGGAAGCGTTCCGGAATATGAAGGACGGAGCCATCTGCTGCAACGCGGGTCATTTTGACTGCGAGGTGGACATGGCCTGGCTCAGGGAGCATGCTGTTTCCACGCAGCCCATGAGAGACAATATCCTTGGTTACCAGATGGAAGACGGAAGGTATATCTATGTCCTTGGAGAGGGCCGGTTGGTGAACCTTGCCTGCGGCGACGGGCACCCGGCGGAGATCATGGACATGTCTTTCGCGATCCAGGCGCTTTCGGCACGGTATCTGGTGGAGCATCAGGGCAGATTCGACTCGATGCTGATGGATGTTCCGCAGGAGGTGGACATGGAGGTGGCGAGGAAGAAGCTTGCATTCCTCGGGAAGGCGATTGACACGCTGACGCCGGAGCAGGAGCGCTACCTGAACGAGTCCGGATTGTGACGGTTACATCGACAAGGCTTTCTGACATGTCAGATCAGAAAGCAGACAGGCAGAATGGACAGTAAGGATTAATCTGAAACAGTGACTTACAGCGCCGGAAGACTGACCTGCAGAGAGACTGTACAGCAGAGAGGAACAGGACATGATACCATTCGATGAGCATGGATTTGAGCAGGCTGCCGGGACGGTTCTGAAACCATGGCTGGACAGCCATGTGACGGAAGGAACGTTCACGGGCTTTGAC
>ONVT01000219.1 GCA_900321365.1 uncultured Eubacteriales bacterium
AGAATATCATCCCGACCATGCTCGCGGAAAACAAGAAGCTGATCGCGTACCGCTTCGAGGGCTACTGGAAGGATGTCGGAACCATCGACTCCCTGTGGGAAGCCAACATGGATCTTCTGGATGAGAAGAATGAACTGGATCTGAGCGATCCGAGCTGGAGGATCTATTCCGAGGACGCCTCCTCCCTGCCGGCCTATGTAGGACCGGAGGCGACGGTTGACCGTGTCTACCTGACACAGGGAACCTTCGTTGAGGGATATGTGAAGAACAGTGTGCTGTCCACCCTCTCGGTAGTCAAGGCCGGGGCAAAGGTCATCGACTCTGTCCTGATGCCGCATGCGAAGGTCGAGGAAGGCGCGACGGTCACGAGAGCGATTATCGCCAGCGGCGTGAAGATCGGAAAGGGCGCGGTTGTCGGAAGCGCGGACAGTGAGAATATTATCCTGGTCTCAAAGAATGTAAAGGGGGTGGAGTAACATGGCAGCGAAAGCATTTGGAATCGTTACATCGACACCCAGGCGCGTGAATGTACACGGGCTGCAGGAATACAGACCGGCGGGGGCATTTACCTTTATCGGAAAATTCCGGATTATCGATTTCCCGGTCTCGAATTTCTCCAACAGCGGGATCAAGAATATCCAGGTCTATCTGAATAAGCATCCGAAGGCGCTTACGGACCATCTGGGAACGGGCCGCAGCTATAACCTTAACTCCAAGAGAGACCGTCTGCAGCTGTTCTACTGCAACCACCATATGGAGAATGAGGTTTACAACACGGACGTGTCCGATTACCTTGACAACCTGCATCATCTGGAGGAGCTTCCGCAGGATTATGTCATCATCGCTCCCTGCTATATGATCTACAAGCAGGATTTCAGGCCGCTTCTGGATGAGCATATCCTGTCGGGCGCGGACATCACCATGCTTTACCATAAGGTAAACAACGCGAGGGATCATTACCTGAACTGCCGCGTGATGGGCGTGGATCAGGAGCAGATGGTCACTTCACTGGAGATCAACCGCGGCAACCGCCAGAACCAGTGTGTGTTCATGGACACCTATATTCTGAAGAAGTCTCTGTTCATCGATCTGGTGCAGAGAGCGGCAAAGTATTCCTCCACTTATTCTCTTGCGCAGATGCTGTCTGTGTTGATCAAGAGGGAGGAGATGGAGATCCGCGGCGTGCAGCATAAGGGATTTTTTGCCTCCGTGGATGACCTTCAGTCTTACTATGAGTCGAACCTGAGCATGCTCGATCCGAAGAACCAGAGGGATCTGTTTGACGATGACTGGTGGATCTATACCAGGACGACGGATTCGAATCCGTCCCGGATCTATGACACTGCGGCGGTGAAGGATTCGATGATCGCAAACGGCTGCCAGGTGGAGGGCAGTCTGGAGCATTCGATTATCGGAAGAGGCGTCAACATCGGCAAGGGTGCTGTCGTGAAGAACAGTGTGATCCTGGATTATGCGCAGATTGGCGACGGCGTCGTGCTGGATTCCCAGATTGTCGACAAATATGCCAGGATTACCCGGACGAAGGAGATCCTTGGCACGCCTGACAAACCGGGATATGTGCACAGGGCTGACAAGCTGTAACTAAGGGGTTGTCTGTAAATAAAAAACTGCTTTGCTCCGCGCCGGCAGAATACCCGGGGCAGGAGGGAAGCGAATAAAAAATGGCCATGCACTCCGGACTTGTCCTCCGGGGTGCATGCTTGTTAGAAAGGATCCGTATATGACAGAATCATCCCCGATAACTGCCGTGAAGGGAATCGGTCCGAAGAGCAGTGAGAGTTTTGCAAGGGCAGGGATCGTGACGGTCGGCGACCTGGTGCGGTACTATCCGAAGGGGTACGACCATTATGAGGAGCCGGTCCGCGCCGGCGGCCTGTCGGTTTTCGACGACGGGAGGATCGTCTCGGTGGAGGGGGTGATCGAGCGTGCCCTCAGTGTCCGGTACCTGAATTCCTTTAAGATCACCACGGGAAAGATCCTGTCGGAGGGAGTTTATCTGGATGTCACGTGGTACAACATGCCGTACCTGAGAAACCAGGTGCATCCGGGCACAAGGTATGTTTTCCGGGGAAGGGTCCGTGCGAAGGGAAACAGGGTCTTTCTTCAGCAGCCAAAGGTGTTCGATCTGTTCGATTATGCGCAGCTGAGAAATACGCTCCAGCCGGTCTACCCGCTGGTGCGGGGTCTGACGGAGCATGCACTCAGGAAAGCCCTCAGGGAGGTGTTTTTCGGTTCGGACCACATCGATCTTTCCGGGGATCCGTTCCCTGTATCCATGAGGGAGAGATATGTTCTGACACAGAGAAAGAATGCAGTGCGGGGAATTCATTTTCCCGGGGACGGGGAGGCGCTTGCCGCCGCGAGAAGGCGCCTCGTCTTTGAGGAGTTCTTTTATTTTGTCCTGATGCTGAAACAGCTTCGGGAAGAGAGGGAGCATCTGCTGAAGGGGATCTGCCTGAAACAGTGTCCCCAGACACAGCAGGTGATCAGGGCTCTGCCCTATGAGCTGACGGGTGCGCAGAAGAGGGTATTGCGGGAGATATCTGAAGGACTTGCCTCAGATAGGGTCATGGCGCGCCTCATTCAGGGGGATGTCGGATCCGGGAAGACGATCATCGCGTTTCTCGCCCTGATCCAGTGTGCTTCAAGCGGTATGCAGGGGGCACTGATGGTTCCGACAGAGGTGCTTGCGCGCCAGCATTACGAGGCGTTCACGAAGCTGTGTGAGAGCACAGGCATTCAGATCAGTGCCGTGCTTCTGACGGGCTCCCTGAAGGCGTCTGAGAGGAAGGAGTTCTGTCATCGGATCAGTACAGGGCAGGCACAGGTTGTGATCGGGACGCATGCACTGATTCAGGACAAGGTTCAGTACTCCAGTCTCGCGCTGGTCATCACGGATGAACAGCACAGGTTCGGCGTTCACCAGAGAGAGCTGCTGGAGAACAAGGGGACTTTTCCTCACACGATTGTCATGAGCGCGACTCCGATTCCGCGCACGCTCGCTGTCATTTTGTACGGGGATCTGGATGTGTCGGTGATCGATGAGATGCCCGCGGACCGGCTTCCGATCAAAAACACGGTGCTCGACCCGTCCTGGAGAGAGAAAGTCTGTCAGTTTCTGGCCAGGCAGGTGCGGGATGGCCGCCAGGCCTATGTGATCTGCCCGATGGTGGAGGAATCGGAAGAGATTGAGGCGGAAAATGTGATCGACTATACCGGGACGCTGCGCAGCTCACTTGGCAGATACCTCCAGGGCATCCGGGTCGAGTACCTGCATGGAAAGATGAAAAGCGCCGAAAAGCAGTCGGTGATGGAACAGTTTGCGGCGAATCAGATTCAGGTTCTTGTCTCGACAACGGTGGTTGAGGTCGGCGTAAATGTGCCGAATGCGACGGTCATGGTGGTGGAGAATGCCGAGCGCTTCGGACTGGCGCAGCTGCACCAGCTGCGAGGCCGGGTCGGAAGGGGGAAGAGCCAGTCCTACTGTATCTTCATCAGCCCGGTGCAGAGCGGGGAGATCAGAGAGAGGCTGGATATTCTTGTCTCCACGAACGACGGGTTTGAAATCGCCAGGAAGGATCTGGAACTGCGCGGGCCGGGAGAGCTGTTCGGCATCCGGCAGAGCGGTGAGATCGGATTCGTTCTGGCGGACATCTACGCGGACGCTCCCATACTGAGGGAAGCGTCGGAGGCAGCCCTGAAGCTGCTGGAAGAGGATCCGGAGCTGAAGCAGCCGTCCCACAAAGGGATCGCGGAGCAGCTGGAGCTCCATCAGAGGAACGAAGGTGTCCACAACGTGTTGTAACACATCATTTTTGTACATGTATAAGCGTCTTTTTATGTATTCAGACTTGAAAACCCTGTATGAATGGAGTATATTCCACAAGGGAATGCTGTAATTAAAAGAATTGGGATGGAACTGTGTGAAAAAGCAGTCGCATCCTGCCACAGTTCCAGGATTATTATGAGGAGGTTTCTGGTTATGAAGGAAGTCAAAAAGACTGCTGCCAAGAAGGAAGAGGTCAAGGCGGAAGTGAAGGCCGCAGTGAAGGCTGCAGAGGAGAAGAAGGCTGAGGCTGTGAAGAAGACTGCCGCTACGGCAAAGAAGGCCGAGACTGCTGCGAAGAAGGTCGAGAAGAAGGCCGAGACCACTGCGAAGAAGACAGCTCAGAAGGCTGATGCCGCTGCGAAGAAGGTTGCCGAGAAGGCTGATACCACCGCGAAGAAGACAGCTGAGAAGGCTGATACTGCTGCGAAGAAGGTTGCCGAGAAGGCCGAGAACGCCGCAAAGAAGACAGCTGAGAAGGCTGATACCGCTGCGAAGAAAGTTGCCGAGAAGGCCGAGACCACCGCGAAGAAGACAGCTGAGAAGACCGGGACCACCGCAAAGAAGGCTGACACTGCCGAGAAGAAGACAACTGAGAAGGCTGAGACGACCACGAAGAAGGCAGCCGGGAAGGCTGTAAAGGAAACGGTTTCTCTTCAGTATCTTGGCAAGGATATCAAGGTTGATGAGATCATCGCCCAGATCAAAAAGGTCTGGACCGGAAAGCTGAAGAAGAAGGCCGCTGACCTGAATACGATCAATGTTTATCTTAAGCCGGAAGACAATGCGGCTTACTATGTGATCAACGAGTCCGCATACATGGACAAGATTGATCTTTGATCAGAATAATGATTCTACGTGAAGAAGCCCCGGCTCTTAGCCGGGGCTTCTTCACGTCTGCAAAAATAGTGTTGACAACCTCTGAGAACAGGTGTATGATACACCCATCAAAGAAACATATCAAATATCATTTCATTAACATAAATTGTGTGATCTTCGAATCTCTCTGATTCTTTTTATTCCTTTTCAGACTGATATGAGATTAAGACGAATCCGTACGTCTGTCTTCGTGTGCACATTTTCGCTTCTTCTGCTTCTGATGGATTATCCTTATCTTTCCAGGCTCTATAATGACAGGATCTCCGGGGATGTGATTGCCAGGTGGCAGAAGAGTGAGGCGGAGGCTGACTGTGAAAAAAGACTTTCCCGGGCACGTGAGTACAACCGTTCTCTGTCCGGTGACTGGAATAAGGAGGCGCGTGTACTGTGCCTTGAGGAGAACGGCCTGGCAGGATGGATCCGGATCGGGTCGCTGGATCTGGTTCTTCCCCTCTATATCGGGACGGGAGATGACGCGCTCGAGGAAGGAGCGGGGATTCTGGAGGGGCACAGCCTTCCGGTGGGGGGAGAGGGAACGCATGCGTGCATTTCCGCCCACAGAGGGCTTCCTGACAGGACGCTTTTCACAAACCTGGACATGCTGCAAAACGGGGATCTGATCGAGGTGCACACGCTCGGACAGACACTTTGTTACGAAGTCTTCGGAAGCGAGACAGTACTTCCGACAGACATAAAGCCGCTGGAGGTCATCCCGGGGAAGGACCTCCTGACGCTCATCACCTGTACGCCATACGGGATCAATTCGCACAGGCTCTACGTCCATGCCGGGCGATGCGCGGAAAGCGCCGCCCGGGAGGATGGAGGGGAAGGCGTCCTTACGATTCTGAAAAGACTGGCCGATCCCGTCTTCTGGAAGCTGTGGTGGTGGATTCCGGCGACAATTCTTCTTCTTCTGATCATGATCTTCTCTGTAAGAAAACATTTCTGAACCGCTGAAAGCGGTACCGGCAAGTCACATCCCCGCCACCCACACGGCTGTGGGACGCTATCAGCGGGAGTGTCGCCAAGATCCACTGCTTACGAAGACTTAGCAACATATCAATTCTGATTTCTGATTGTCATATCTCATTTCTCAGGCGCAGTGAACTGTTCAGGCAGCCAGGGTGAAAAGGCTGTTTCCTGACAGATCCGCTGGCCGCACACTTCATTTACAGGAGGTTCTCTATGCGAAAAAACAAATTCTGTACCTTTACACTCATCCTGGCACTTGCCATCGCGGCGCTGCCGGCATCCCTTGCCGCGGCGGGGCCCGGAACGGCAAGCGCATCCTCTCAGTCCCTTCCGGTCCAGCAGAACATGACACTCACAATTACGCCGGGAAGCACATCGACTTATAACCCGGACGGATCCTCCTTCACGGCCTACCGCGTCATGTCATTTACCCAGGGAACGGACGGGAACTGGGTGTGGGCTGCGGCAAACGGCTTCACCTATCCCGGAACCGGGGAGTTTAATCCGGACGCGTTCGGATCCTATTCCGCGGCGAAGCTCCAGAACCTGGCAGCCCAGCTGGCTCTTCAGATAAATGACACCATGTCAGACAAGCTGGATGAGCAGGC
>ONVT01000215.1 GCA_900321365.1 uncultured Eubacteriales bacterium
CTCAGGATGCCGAGAACATATCCAGCATCGTCTGGGTGTTGTCGCCGCTGACGGAACGGACCGTAACCAGCGCAATGTAGGTTCCCGCCGGGATCCCGATTTGCTTCTGGGTTCCGGACATTCCCGCGTAATCGAAGTTGATGTCAAGGCTGTAGAAGGTCTGTCCCATGCAGTTTACCGTATTCACCGCCGCTCCCGTGACAGTCGCTCCGAGCTCTTCCAGGGAAGAGGTGGAGATGCTCATGGCCTCATTGAGAATCTCCTTTACATCCTCCTGGCTCAGGGACTGGACACCGGGATCCATGAAGGAGGCTCCGTTCTCCACAACCACGTTCATGACTTCCATTCCGTTCGCGCTCTGCGCATAGGCGACACAGACCGGAACGCCCGCCTCGATGCAGGTGCGGAACTGGTCCGCGGTAAGTCCCTGGTTCAGGGTGACAAGCTGATCCTGATTCGCCTGGATCCATCCCGCCGGGAGGAGATAGCTGAATCCGAACAGGTCATTGGAATAGCCGGCTGTGGAAGTGGTTCCGAGAGGATCTCCGGTCGGAGAGGTAACCACCGGGGGATCTGCGATTTCCGGGCCAGGCGCGGTCGTCTCAGGCTGAGGTGCCGTGGTCTCAGGCTGAGGTGTCGTGGTTTCCGGCTGAGGCGCCGTGGTCTGAGTGCTGCTGCCGATGACATTTCCGTCCGGAAGCGTCCAGACAATGCCTGCATTCGGGCGCATCGACGAGATCGCGGTGTTCTTGTCACCGTTCAGAATCTTGTAGAACTCTGTCCACACGTCACCCGTCTGCACATCGGTGGGATACTGTACGACCACACTGAAGGTGCCTTCGGGTGTACTCATGGTTCCGAGATAGTCATAGCTCGGAAGGTAGGTGTAATCCTCGCTCTGCGGGATCAGCATAATCGTGAAGAGATGGCCTCCGAAACCGGCGTCGGCGCTTTCCTTGCTGACGACCTGGAGATTATACCCTGTGTCGTTTGACTGTGAGAGCGCTGCGTCAAAATGCCCCGTCCATGCCGGCGGAATCGTCATCGTGTAGTAATCCGTCGTGACAGTCCACGAGCTGTCATCGTTCTGCACATAGAGATCGCTCTGCGGAGCGGGTGCGTTCGTCTCCGGCTGGGGAGCGGTTGTCTCCGGCACAGGCGCGGTTGTCTCCGGCTGGGGACCCTGGTTATGGGAGCCCATCAGGGTCGTCGCCGAGATGATGTCCTCAAGCTGGCTGCCAAGCATAAAGTCAAGCTCCGGAATCTCTCGCTTTGTGAACATGTACAGGACATCATTCGGTGCAAGCCAGATGTACCGCGTGTCGCGGACGGTGTATCCCTGGATTCCGTAATTGTACACGATCTTCTGCAGGTTCTTGTCGCCGACCGTCACATCTGCCGGTCCTTCCGCGATTGTCAGATCCGGCCTGGATTCCTGCATATAGGACGTATACCGGTCGAAGAAACTGTCTGTCGTATTGTCCTGGAATGCGCCGACCATCATATTCGGGATTCCGTGCTCTCCCCAGGTATCGATGTAATAAAAGCCCTGATCCTCCGAGTTCTGCAGCATGTAGCTTCCCTGGATGCGAAGCTCCAGACCGATGTCATCCAGTACAACCGTGTCTGTATCCTCTTCCATTCCCCACGCGTTTCCTGCCTGCGCCTCGAGGTTTGACAGATCCATCGTGGAACCCATGGCGGTGGAGCCGGCCAGTCCTTCCTTCTCTCCGTTCCCGATCTCACCGACGATGCTCACATCGATCCCTGCGCCCTGCTGCGGCGCCTCGCCCCCGGAAATGATGATGTCTTCCCCTGCTCCGATCTCCACATCCTCCGCGAAGGCAGCCATGCCCTGCGACAGCACCATTGCGCCTGTAAGCGCCGTTACCATCATTCTCTTCCAAAGCTTCATGTCCGTTCTCCTTTCTGTGTCCGGCTTCCGCCGGTTAAGTCACTGTCCGCGGATTCCCTCCGAATCTGCCTCTTTTTTCGTGCCTGAGTCCTTTTCCTTCCGCATCTGAAACAGTGTATCTGCGGTGTTTTTTGTTCCTCTGTCCTGTAGGACGGAGCTCCCGGCGGAGCCGTCACATTCATTTTCAAAAAAATCCACCTGTGCAGTTGGAACCGTCATCTCTCTACCAGATTGTCGTCCCCCTGGTGGAACGTCACCTGCGGATACGGCACACTGATGTTATTCTTCTGGAAGATCCTGTAAACGATGCGGTTGACCTCCCGCTCCACCTTCCTCCGGCACGGCTCATGGCACCTGGACGCCATCCTGAGCACGACTCCGTTCTCATCCAGGCTCCTGACACCGATGTAGGTCGGCCCATCCAGGATCAGCGGGCTCTTGTCCGGAACGTTCTTCAGCTCTTCCCGAAGGATCTTCTCCACGCTCTCGAGCCGCTCCTCATAGCGGATCTGGAAATCACTGTAGACGATCGCAGAGCGCATGGTCATATGGACCACGTTCCTGACCTCATTGTTCGGAATGATCTTTACATCATCCGTATCCATGTCGAAGAGTTTCGTCATACGAATGCCGAGTTCCATGACATATCCGCGGAAATCCCCGACCTGCACGACATCGCCGACCTGTACGTTCCCCTCCATCAGAAGGAAGATTCCGGCCAGGATATCGCCGACCAGGCTGTTCGCGCCGATACCAAGGACCACCGACACGATTCCGGCAGAAGCCATCAGAGCGGTCGGATTCAGTCCGAAGCAGATCATACACCGGTATATGAGAAATGCGATCGCCACGTAGGTCACCAGGCTTCCGACCATCCTCAGGATCGTGCCTCCCCGGATCGGGAGGATATCACTCACCGCCCTGACCAGCCTGGAAAAGAGGAAGACAATGATGGCGCCCTTACTCATGATGATCGCGGCGGAGGACAGCGCAAACACATTGATGCCGCGCTCCCACCTTCCGTCCAGTACATATCCCAGAACGCCGCCCGAGCCGCCATTCCCCCGGAAAGTACTGTAGGCGGCAAACAGCGCTGCCGCTATGACCGCGTAATACTCGAGCACGCGCAGCGTCCGGTACTCCGGAGAATTCTGGTCCTCCTTAACCGTATGCCTGCCTTCATCCGGCTGGACGATCTCGATCTGCTCCCGGCTGGTATAAAGCGCCATGCCGGCCAGGAACAGGAGAATCGCACCCAGAATCGCGGCCGCCACGCAGACAGGGAATCTCTGGTTGAGCAGATTGCTCTTGGATATCGCGAAATAGATTATGTTGATCCCGATGGCATCTGTCACAACATAATAGGTTTTGCCGTTGATTGTAACGAAATCACAGTAATTGTCCCTGATCTGATTCTCCGTCAGCCCGTATTCCAGGGCATCCCTTCCGGTCATATCCTCATCCGGATAGTAGGAAAACTTCTTCGTTTCCGAATCTATGGAGAACACAAATCCGCCGCTGCCGGGAAGGACTCTGCCCAGGATTCCCGCAAGAGAAAATCTCTGGAGGGCCTCATCCACCGAGGGATCAAAATACCAGACATACAGATACCCGGAATTGTTGCCGTCACTGCCTGCGATAGGCAGGATCACCCTCCTTCCGTCCCTGATCCAGTCGACCGTCTCTCTTCCCTCATCCTGTCTTGCGGTCTCCTCCGCGACATTTACAGTAGTGTTGTCCCCTGCTTTTTCGGGTACAAAGATCTGATAAGCCATCGCAGACGACGCAACCTTGCAGTTGCCCTCCGTATCCAGAATCTGGAGTTCGGTGGCATTGACGTCATAGGAAACCTCATCCAGCCAGGCTGACGTGTACAGATCAGGATTAACGGAAAGAAGATGCGTAAACAGCCCCAGCTGGCTCTTCTTTTCGCGGTCATACACGGTGATGTAGCTCGCCGCGGCTTCCGTCTCATAGGCTACGTTCTTCTCGATCTTTTCAGTGTATCTGGACGCGGCCTCCGCCCAGGTAGACATGAGGTACAGGGTCTGGAGATAAAAATGAAACAGGAACAGCATCACGATCATCACGATGGTCAGAATCAGCAGTTTATACTTCCTGCTCCTGTGGACTGTCTTTTTCCCGGAACCCGTAAAGTCGGAGAGAATCCTTACCTTCTTCTGCCTCAGAAGCAGAACAACATAGTACACGAGCGCCGCGCAGAGCATCGCAAACACAATCGACATGACATACTTGTTGAACAAGGAGGACTCCTCCAGCTCTTTCTCGGGGATCGCACACGCAACCCACACGCCATCCTCCTTCAGGAAGGAGGTATGCAGATACATCTTCTCACCGTTGATATTCTGCCAGACATAGCCTCCGTCCTTAATCTCGTCCAGATGGATTCCCAGTTCCTCGACCACAGCTTCATTGGAGGTATTATCCGGATAGTAAAGCAGGGATTTCGTCT
Organism: uncultured Eubacteriales bacterium; assembly: GCA_900321365.1. The sequence goes on from ONVT01000215.1 coordinate 4,389, forward strand.
TATCAGACCATACAAACAGGTAGCCCATCTGCCCGATTGTCTCATGCCCCAGAAGATCCGTCCAGATGCTGTCCTCAGACAGAAACACGGTCCTGATTACATTGAAGACCTTCAGAACAATTGCATGATCCTTGTCATATGCAAGCGAATACCATTCACAGTATGCGTCAATACCGTCATACTCAGCCTGGTCTTCCGACTCATCCGGGACAGGCTCCATCCAGCTCACCTCTCCCGTCTCAAATGTCTCCCACAGAGGCTCAAAAACCTCATTCGAAAGGTGATCCCGGGATCCGGTCGCACTGGCCAGAACCTTCCCTTCGCGGTCGGTGATCATGATATCCTCAACGGAAAGGGTCTGGTTGATCATCGAAAGATAATCATCCGAGATTTCAAACCCGGGATCCAGCTGTGCAAAGGTTCCAAGAGTCCGGGCATCCTGCATATAGAGCAGTGACATGGATAATTCCATGCTGTCGAAAGACTCTCTTGACTCCTTCTTTGTCTTTTCAAGATTTTTGACAGCCTGCGCCATCTCCGTCTGGATCCGGTACCTGCCGTTCCGGTACTGAATCTTGTCCAGAGCAAAAAAATACAGAAACACCGCGGCGATCCCGAGCAGAATCGTGATGATTATCCTGGCCTTTGTGTTCTCTGTCCTGTTCATAGACTGATTTCCTTCATGCTGACGGGGCATTCCCGTCTCCTGAACCATCCTTTTTCGTTTCTGGATCTGACTCAGTATTACCTGCAGTGCCGGCCTTATCATTTGCGGCAGAAAACTACTGCCGTACTATGTGAATACTATCTGCCATATGCTCTCGGAGAAAAAGACAAACAGAATATAAATATCCTTATTACTGCAGGGGATGATGGCATGCAACCATCCTTCCTCCCATGTCTCTCATCTCAGGCATCTGCTCAGCACACTCCTTCGTCGCGTACGGACATCTTGTACGGAAGCGGCAGCCGGAGGGCGGATCCACCGCGCTGGGGATCTCCCCGCCAAGAAGCTGGTCGGGATCATGCCTGTGATGCGGATCCGGAACCAGGATCGCGTTCATCAGGAAGCGCGTATACGGATGGAGCGGGGAGTGGAAGACCTCCTCCACGGGACCAATCTCACAGAGCATGCCGAGAAACATGATGCACACGCGGTCCGAGATATGGCGGACCACCGAGAGATCATGGCTGATGAACAGATAGGTCAGGCCCCTTGCCTCCTGAAGCTCCCTGAGCAGATTCAGGATCTGGTTCTGCACCGGCACGTCGAGCGCGGAGACCGGCTCATCACAGACGATCAGCTCCGGCTCCAGCGCAAGCGAGCGCGCGATCCCGATCCTCTGCCGCTGACCGCCGGAAAATTGATGCGGATAGCGGTAGAGATACTCCTCCGGTACGCCCACGTCATCCATCAGTTCCAGCACCCGTTCGGTCATCTCATCCTTCGAAAGATGGATCCGGCCTGTCCTCATCGGCTCCGAGATCAGTTCCCGCACATTCATCCGCGGATCCAGCGACGCGTACGGATCCTGAAAGATCAGCTGGAGCTGGCGGCGGTACTGGGCAAATTCTTTGTCGCTCAGGTCGGTCACATCCTCTCCTTTAAAGAGGATTCTTCCGCTGTCCGGTTTCGCAAGCCGGATCAGCAGGCGCCCCAGGGTGGACTTTCCACAGCCGGACTCCCCCACCAGCCCCAGAGTTTCTCCACGGAACAGGCTTAAGGATACTCCGGACACGGCGTGCACCTTCTTCTTCCTTCCGGCCGGAAAGGTCTTTGTCAGGTCTTTCGCCTCAAGCAGGATCTCACTCATACCGAATCCTCCTTCCGCGAATCCCGTGTCTGTTCAGACGCCTGTGCGGAGGCCTTCTGAAAACCATGCGGCGCCTCAGACGACTGCGTGGCTGCTTTCAGCGAATCCTGCGCCTGTTCAGATTCCTGCTTAGCGCAGAGGAAACACCTGGCCATGTGGCCTTCCTCCCCGGCCGGAAGCATCTGGGGCATCTGTGTTCTGCACTCCTCCATGCACCGGGGGCACCTGGGAGAAAATGCGCACCCCTCCGGCAGATGCAGCAGGTTCGGAACAACCCCCGGAATCGTGTCGAGGACATGTGCCCCGCTCCTGAGCGAAGACACCGCTTTCAGCAGTCCCTTCGTATAAGGATGAACCGGATGGTCGAACAGGGTAAAGGTATCCGCCTGTTCCACGATCCTTCCGGCATACATGACATAGACATAGTCGCACACCTGCGCGATGACGCCCAGGTTATGGCTGATCAGGAGAATGCTTGTTCCGCCCTCGCACAGCTTCTTCATCAGGCGGAGAATCTGCGCCTCCACAGTGACGTCCAGCGCCGTCGTCGGCTCATCCGCGATCAGCAGCTTCGGACCGCATACCATCGCCATGGCGATCATGACCCTCTGCCTCAGTCCTCCGGAGAGCTGATGGGGATAACAGTCCATACGGCTCTCCGCGTCCGAGATCCCGACCTGTTCGAAGATTTCGGCCGTCTTTTTCCTTGCCTCTTCCTTCGTGATCTTCTGGTGAAGAAGAAGCGCCTCCCCGACCTGCTTCCCGACCTTCATCACCGGATTCAGGCTCGTCATCGGCTCCTGAAAGATCATGGAGACCTCTGATCCGCTAAGGGAGCACCGCTCCTTCCTGGAAAGCGTACGGATCTGCCTGCCCTCCAGGAGAATCTCGCCGCTCACCACCCTGCCGGGATACTTCACCAGTCCCATGACAGACTTTGCCGTTATGCTCTTCCCGCAGCCGGACTCTCCGACGATCCCGGTGATCTGGCCGGCGCGGACCTCAAGGGAAACGTCACAGGCAGCGCGCACTTCCCCCTTCTGGGTGAAAAAGCTGGTATTCAGATTCCGTATCTCCAGCGTCGTCTGTTCCATCTGTGCCATCTTTCTATACTCGCGAACGAAATTCTTTTCCGTTTTGGACGATTTCACTATGGCATCAGGACTCCGTCAGCTTCGCTGACACCTCATGC
>ONVT01000214.1 GCA_900321365.1 uncultured Eubacteriales bacterium
GCAGGCGGGGAAAAGTGAGAAAATGGGAAAATATGAATTCAGATCAAGAGTCCGCTACTCAGAGTGCGGTGAAGACTGCCGCCTTCACCTTAGCGGCGTCGTCAATTACTTCCAGGACGCCGCGACCTTCCAGGGCGAGGAACTCGGCATCGGCATCCCCTGGATGAAAGAGCGCTCTCTGGCATGGATCCTCGCCTCGTGGCAGATCATCACAGATCATATGCCCCGTCTGGGCGAAATGATCACCATCCGGACATGGCCGTATTCTTTCAGTGGTTTCTACGGCCTGCGTAATCTCGAGCTGCTGGACGAAAGCGGTGCGAGGGCTGCCTGGGCGAACAGCGTCTGGGTGTTGATGGACACAGATGCGCGCCGTCCGGTCAAAGTGCCGCAGCAGATGGTACAGCTTTACGGGCAGGAAGAGAAGCTCGGGATGGACTACGCTCCGAGGAGGATCGCGGTTCCTGAGGGTGGCGAGATGATGGAGGCATTCACGGTTCATCGGGGACATCTCGATTCGAACCATCATGTTAACAACGGGCAGTATATCCAGATGGCGCTGGACTTCCTGCCCGCTGCCTTCCGGATTTACGAGACGCGCGTGGAGTACCGCGAGCAGACATTCCTCGGCGATGTGATCCGCCCGCTTGTCGTGAAGGCGGAGGACGCCATCACCGTCAGCCTCCTGAAGGAGAAGCATGAAAATGCAAATGCATGCGCCATCGTGCGCTTCTCGCCCCCGTCGCAGTAAAGAAAGGCGCAGAAACAAAGCAAGTCGCGCCCGGGTTTACGCCAGCTCGACATCACCACCGCAAGCCCGGAGCGCAGAAATATAAAGGAATAAAAATCATGAACCTGGGAGAGAAGCAAACTCTTACAATTGATCGCTTCAAGGACTTCGGCGCATACCTGACCGACGGCGAAGAATCCGTCCTGCTGCCGAAAAAAGAAGTCCCTGCGGACGCCGCGCCAGGCGACCGAATCGAGGTATTTCTGTACAAAGACTCCTCGGACCGCCTGATCGCGACAACCCGGGCCCCGCTCCTGACCCTCCATCAGGTGGGTCTGCTGAAAGTGCGTGAGACCGGAAAAATCGGCGCATTTCTGGACTGGGGTCTTCCGAAGGATCTCCTCCTCCCGTTCCACGAGCAGACTCGAAGAGTGAAGGCCGGCGAGGAAGTTCTCGTCGCGCCCTACATCGACCGGACCGGCCGCCTGGCCGCGACCATGAATGTGTACCCGCATCTCGCGACGGACTCGCCCTACCAGAAGGATTCCCGGGTAAAGGCCAGAATCTACGAAATGAGCGAGAATTTCGGCCTTTTCGCCGCAGTGGACGATCGCTACAGCGCCCTGATCCCGAAGCAGGAGGCCCAGGCACGCATCCGGATCGGCGACGTCGTTCAGGCGCGCGTGACAGCGGTGCTTCCGGACGGCCGCCTGAACCTGTCCGTCCGTGAGAAGGCCTATCTCCAGCTCGAGAAGGACGCGGAGATGATCCTGAAAGTAATCTCAGAGTACGAGGGTGTGTTGCCATTTGACGATAAAGTGTCACCCGAGATCATCCGCCGCGAATTCTCCCTGAGCAAAAATGCCTTCAAGCGTGCCGTCGGCCACCTTCTGAAAGAAGGCAAGGTTGAGATCCGGGAACGAAGAATTTTCTTGAAAACAGGGGGAAAATCGACGGACGCGCGGTGAAGGCATTTAGACAAAAGTAACAGTTTCGTAATGTCATTTTCGTGAAAAACATCCAAAAAAGGGAAAATGCGAAAAACGCTTGCATTCTGCTTCGCAAGTGATATATTGGGGGCCGTAAACAAGACATGAGCAAAATTCAAAGGAAGCCCCTGAAGGAAAAACGGGGCGAAGCGCCCTGAAGAGAAAGCGGGGCAGAAAGGAGAGTTCAGTATGAAGTTACAGAATGTGAAAGATCCGGAGAAGCTGTTTGAGGTTATCGATTCCTGCAGTGGCAAGGTAGAGCTGGTCACAGGCGAGGGCGACAGACTGAACCTGAAGAGCAAACTCAGCCAGTTCCTGTCTCTGGCGAACATTTTCTCCGTTCATGAGGAGATTCCGGAGCTTGAGCTGGTCGCGTATGATCCGGCCGATGTCAAGAAGCTGATCGACTTCATGATCGATGAGTGATCTGATGATCGACGAGTGATCCTGAGTGATCTGCGTTAACGCGAAACGGGAGTATTTGTGGATCTGAATGTGGATCCGATATATAAAAAATGCTATGCGGCGCTTTCGGTGTTTTCCGAAGGCGCTTTTCATGTTAATATGTAGAGACAGGCGAACATGTCACGACCAGTATGGATTGGTGTGAGTCGTGTGTTTTTTGAGCCGGACTGACCGCGCTGCGGTTCTGTGCGACCGGTAAGGACATCCCCAAACGGATGGTTATGAAAGAGTTCAGAAGTCCTCGAAGGAGGTAGCAATATGGAAAACCGAAGCCGAACAGCCGGAATCCAGTATCTGAGCATGATGGCAGTGTGGATTATCGCCGGATTGCTGGTGGCTGTGGCCGGGCTGGATCATTATCTGAATTATTACAGTTCACAGTCGCTGGTCGAGCTGGAGTTTGTGATCCCGGTTCTGGTGATTCTGTTCATGGACCGCTTCGAGGTGATGCGGGGCACGCGGATGAAAGTCATCAACATCAAGGTGATCCTGTGGACGCTTCTGCTGTCAGTGATCCTGGTCCCGATTGCCAACTTTCTGAACCTGCTGAGCCAGCTCTTTGTCTCAAATGACATCGTGAACCGGATCGAGCATTTTACTATGGTGAGCGGCTCGGTGGTCTGGGACAAGCCGCTGTGGCTGAACCTGATCTATATGGTGATTCTGCCGGCGGTCGTGGAAGAATTCCTGTTCCGCGGCGTATTGTTTCAGGGTTTCCGTAACTGCGGGCTGTTAAAGACCGCGATCATCACCTCGCTGATGTTTGCGCTCGCACACGGCAACCTGAACCAGTTCATGTACGCATTTGTACTCGGACTCTTCTTTGCCTACCTGGTTGAGGCGTCCGGCTCGGTCTACGCGGCCATGATTGCGCATATGTGCGTAAACAGCGTGACGGTGCTGCTCGTCTACCTGATGAAGGTTCTTCCGGAGAATATCACGAGCGCGATTGTTGAGGCTCAGAATACCTCCGTCAATGACCTGAGCCTGGTATACTGGATTATTTACGGGGTCATAGCAGGCGCGTGCATTGTCCTGGCCATCATTGTGGTGCGGACGATTGCGAAGACGGCGGAGAGGGAGCTGATCTACCGCGAAGCCCGGAAGGGGCACGACCGGCTGAAGGGAAAGGCAGGAAGGATTTTCTCTGTCGAGCTGCTGATCGGGCTGCTGATCCCGGTGGTATACATTGCATTTATGCTGGTGGTGGAACTGATACAGTCGTGAGGGGCCGGTGGAGGCCTCTGTGCATATTTGAAGAGAGATATACTGGTTAACCTTAGCGATTTCCAAGCGTCAGCGCCGGAAAGCGCTTAGTTTAACCGCATATACCGCGGTGAAATCGTCCAAA
>ONVT01000239.1 GCA_900321365.1 uncultured Eubacteriales bacterium
CGCTTGCCTTTTCACTGGATCCGCTTGGGAAGTTTTTCCTTTCCGCTGTGCTGATCCTCTATACCTGCGCCGCATTCTACGCGATGGAGTATATGAAGAAGGAAGAAAACCGGCCCCTGTTCTTCGCGTTTTTCTATGTCTCTTTGGGAGCGCTGATCGCGGTCTGCTCGTCGGACAATCTTGTTACGGTATATCTCTGCTTCGAAATGGCAACACTGACGACGGTTCCTCTTGTGCTGCATGAGAGAACGAAGGAAGCGGTCACGGCAGGCCTGAAGTATCTGTTCTATTCCATCGGCGGAGCGCTGATGGGCCTGTTCGGCATTTTCTTCGTGTATTACTATGGGGCAGCCGAGCGGTCATTTCATATGGGAGGCTTCCTTGACAGCGCAGCCCTGGCAGGGCATGAAGGGATCCTTCTTTCCGCGGTGCTTGTCGCGATCCTTGGCTTTGGCACGAAGGCCGGCATGTATCCGATGCACGGATGGCTTCCTTCAGCGCATCCCATCGCGCCCGCGCCTGCCTCCGCCCTGTTGTCCGGCATCATAGCCAAGGCCGGCGTGATTGCCGTTATCCGTCTTGTCTATTACTGTGTCGGCGCGGATTTCATCCGCGGAACCTATGTGCAGTACACCTGGATGACGCTGTCCATGGTAACCATCTTCATGGGCTCCATGATGGCGTTCCAGGAGAAGAACGTGAAAAAAAGGCTGGCCTATTCTACCATCAGTCAGATTTCATATATCATGCTGGCGTTGTCCCTGCTGTCGGATGGCGGCATACGCGGGGCCCTGCTTCATGTGATGAGCCATGCGTCGGCGAAGGGGTGCCTGTTCCTGTGTGCCGGTGTATTCATCTACAAATACGGCAAGAGGAGAGTAGACGAACTGGTCGGAATCGGGAAACAGATGCCGGTTGTGATGTGGTGCTTCCTGTTTGCGGCCCTGTCCCTGGTCGGTATTCCCCCGATGGGAGGATTCCTCAGTAAATGGGTGATTGCCCTGAATATCGCGGATGACGGGATGAAGGTACTGAGCATTCTTCCGATTGTCATCCTGCTGATCTCCGCGCTGCTCACTGCGGGTTATCTGTTCCCGGTTGTCTTCAGGGCCTTTTTCCCGGGACATGACGCAGAAGTATCTGAAGTGAGGGATGAGGCCCCGTGGCTGATGACGGTGCCGATGATTCTTTTGTGCACAGTTTCGCTGGTCATGGGTATCTTCGGTGTTCAGATTCTGGAGGCTATAGGATTTTGAGAAATGCAGGCGTATTAATCAGCATAATACTTCCGATTGCGGGGGGGATCATCCTGCTTGGCAGAAAGCAGATGAAAGAGATGCGAAGGCGGATCTGGTGCGAGGCCATCGTATGCCTGAATACCGTCCTTGTCTGGTCTGTTCTGCTGGCGGGAGACCTGAATGCGTTCCGGATCTTTTCCTTTAGGCGCGGATTTGACATCACACTCGGTGTGGACGGGTTCACCATGCTGTTTGCCGGAATGGTGTCCCTCATGTGGCCCTTCGTGACTCTGTACGCGTTTGAATACATGGAACACGACAGGCATAAAAACAGCTTCTTCGCGTTCTATGTCATGGCCTATGGCATTACGCTCGGCGTCGCTTTCTCGGGAAACATCCTGTCCATGTATGTCTTCTATGAGATGCTGTCGCTGGTAACAGTCCCGCTGGTCAGCCATTACCAGGACCACGGTGCAATGTATGCGGGCCGTGTCTATGCGGCGTATGTCATAGGAGGCGCAGCTACGGCATTTATCCCGGTTGTCGTGATGACCCTTTTCACGGAGGGCGGGTTTGTATGGGGAGGACACTCCTACAGCAATCTGGCGCAGAACTATGTCCTGCTTCTGTGGCTTCTGGGCTTTTTCGGTTTCGGGGTGAAGGCGGCGGTTTTTCCGTTCCACCGCTGGCTGCCGACCGCCACGGTCGCGCCGACGCCGGTCACGGCGCTTCTGCATGCTGTCGCCGTGGTCAACACGGGAGTATTCGCGGTGACACGTCTGACCTGGTATGTGTTCAGCCCGGAACATCTTCAGGGAACCTGGGCCCAGATTACGGCGCTGATGGCTGCCTCCCTGACGCTTCTGTACGCCGCGGGCCGGGCGATCAGAGAGCGGCACTTTAAGGTAAGGCTTGCATATTCCACTGTCAGCAACCTCAGTTATATGATTTTTGGAATCCTGCTTATGACGCCGTTCGGACTCCAGGCAGGTCTTGTCCATATGCTGTATCACGCGATTATGAAGATGAGCCTGTTCTTATGCGCAGGTTCCTTTATCCACCGGAGCGGGAAGAACTATATCTATGAGATCAACGGGGCGGGAAGAAAGATGCCGGTAACATTCCTCTGTTATACGATGGGAGCGCTTTCCCTGTCCGGCATCCCTCTGTTCGCCGGGTTTGTTTCAAAGTGGAATCTTCTCCTGGCCGGCGCGGCGGTTCAGAATGTCTGGGGCTATATCGGGACCGTCTGCCTTGTGGCCGCGGCTTTTTTCTGTGCGGTTTATACACTGTCGATTTCCGTCAGGGCATTTTTCCCGATCAGGGGAACCGACTGCTGGGAGCATTCCAGGCTTTCGGATCCGGGATGGATGATGCTTGTTCCCATCTGCCTTTTTGCGATCCTGGACCTTGTGCTTGGGATGTGCTCGGGCCCTGTCCTGAGGTTCCTGGATCAGGTTTCAAAAGGAGTGATATAAGATGCTTCCTGCGATTTTGATCTTCCTTCCTTTTCCGGCAGGAATTGTCGGTTATCTGATCGCTCTGAAAAATGAGAGAGGGCGGGACATTTTTGCGGTCATATTCACATTTTTTGAGCTGGCGCTATCCATATTCCTGGTATTCGGGACCATGAGCGGGCAGGACGCAGGACTTCTCAGCATGGATATTCCGTATGTCTTCACTGCGGGACTTTCCCTGCGGACAGACGGATTCCGTTCCGCCTACAGTCTGGTCACGTCGCTCATGTGGGCGTTTACGACACTGTTTTCGCTGGAATACTTCCGGCATGAGAGGGAACACCTCAGCCGATATTATCTGTTTGTGCTGTTTACCCTGGGGGCGACGCAGGGCGTCATGCTCTCCGGCGACCTGATGACGACCTTCCTGTTTTTTGAGATCCTCTCCCTGACCAGCTTTACATGGGTCATGCACGAGGAGACAGAAGGGGCCCTGCGGGCAGGATATACCTATCTGTTTATCGCTGTGATCGGCGGACTTGTCCTGTTTATGGGACTGGTCCTGCTGCAGAACGCGGCGGGGACGCTTGCTTATTCAGAGCTCTATGCGGCAGTGAAGGAATCCGGTGCAGGCTCCGGGACGATTCTTGCCTCAGGAGTTTGCATACTGATCGGATTCGGCTGCAAGGCAGGAATGTTCCCGGTCCATGTCTGGCTGCCGAAGGCCCATCCGGTGGCGCCTTCCCCGGCGTCCGCATTGCTGTCGGGCGTCCTGACCAAGGTGGGAATCTACGGAATCCTCATGACAGGAATTGAGGTGCTGGCGGATTCGGCTTCTTTTGGCTGGATTGTCCTGCTTCTCGGCACTGTCACGATGTTTCTCGGTGCGGTGCTGGCGCTGTTTTCCATCAACCTGAAGCGGACGCTGGCCTGTTCCTCCATGTCTCAGATCGGGTTTATCCTGACCGGAATTGCCATGACGATTCTGCTGCATTCACAGCATATGGCAGGCCATGCGGCTGAGGGAGGAAATGAGCTGTCGGGTGGTTTTGCCGCGCTCGAGGGACATTCGGTCATGGCGATGAGCGGTACCGTGCTCCACATGGTCAACCATTCGATGCTGAAGCTGTGTCTGTTCTGCGCGGCCGGCGTGGTAGTCATGAACCTGCACGAGCTTGATCTGAACCGGATCCGCGGCTGGGGCCGGCGGAAATGGGCCCTTATGGTTTCCTTCCTCCTTGGCGTGGTCGGGATCGGCGGCGTCCCTCTGTTTAACGGCTATGCCAGCAAGACGCTTCTTCACGAGGCGATCACGGCAGGGATTGCCGAGGCTGGGGAGGGGGCCGCGATTCCCTCGAATGCCGCTCTCATCCTGTCCGTCATCGAGTGGATCTTCCTGATCTCGGGCGGATGTACCTTTGCCTATATGCTGAAGCTGTTTATCTGCGTCTTTGTGGAGAAGAACAGGGACCCTGAGAGGCAGAGTCAGTTCGAGAAGAGTTCGAAGGGATACATGTGTGCCGGTGGATATGTAGCTGTCTGCGGAACCTCGCTCCTGTTCATCATACTCGGGCAGAAGCCGGTCTTCAATGCGCTGGCCTCCTTTATGACAGGGCACAAGAACGCGCTGGAAGAATTTGCCCCGCTGAGCTTTGAATGTGTGAAGGGCGCCCTGATCTCTCTTGGGATCGGAACGCTTCTCTATGCCTTCTTTATCAGGCGTGTCCTGATGAAGGACGGAGAGTACCTGAATCTCTGGCCGGAATGGCTGGATCTGGAGAATCTGCTGTACCGTCCGCTCCTGATGAGATGGCTTCCGGGGTTCTTCGGCTCCATCTTCTCCGTTCTTGCACAGAACAGGGTTCTTTCAGAAATCTGTCCCGCGGTTTTGAACGGCGCGGCCTGTGTGGTAAAGGTTTTTGCAGAGAACAGAGTCCTGACCCGTGTCAGCAGGAAACTGTTTTCCTCCCTTTCCATGCTCACCCGCTATCTGGCGGTCAGCACTGACGTGCTGATCGTGACGGTGCGGAGAAAACTGCTTCCGGAGCATGTGGTTTCAGACAGGAAGAAGAAAGCCGGATTCCTGGAAAGACGCAGGATTACCATGCGCGAGGCCTATGAACCGATTGTCGGGAACTTTTCTTTCGCCCTGATGCTGACCTGTATCGGAATGATGGTGATCTTCGGAGTCATCATGTTTTTCAATCTGAAAAACTGATGCGGGTTCCTGCGAAGCATCTCTACACCAGATCAAACGTCAGGCGGGCTGTCGCGCCGTCCCAGATAAGGTTGAGCATGGCGCCGTTGATCATGGAAAAATGCGGGACGGTGTGCCCGATGTCCATCTCCCAGATGACCGGGATGTCGGGAAACGCGGTACGGATGGCGTCGTCGTAGGTCATGCCGGCTTCTTCATTCTCGAAGAGAGTGCGGCCGACCAGGACGGCGCGTGTTGTCTGCGGCGTGATCCAGCCGGCATAGCGCATCTGCAGAAGGGTGCGGTACAGCACGGCGGAGGAGAGGGCGAAGTTGTCGAAATACCAGATGATGCCGTCGTCCTCATAGCGGCGGATAAACTCTGCCGCACAGTCGAAGCGGGTGCCGATCAGGTCCTTCAGCACATCAATGCATCCCCCGATACAGCGTCCTCTTGTGTGCAGATGCTCGCAGGAAGCGCGGTAGACGGTGGGAGTGTTCATGGTCAGCGGCCCGTCCCCCATCTGAAAGATATCTGCGCCGATATGCATCGTGCCGGTCTTCTGTTCAGGAAGGTCTCCCTTCAGGATACGGAGCATATTCCCAAGATACTCCGGGAGAGATGCCTCCCCGTTCTCCGTAAGAACCGTCGTGTCGAAACTTCCTCCGTTCGATCCGTAGAGCGTCGCGATGTCGCACATGGTTGTCAGCGGGAAAAGGATGCCGGTGGGATCTGAAGCTCCCATCAGCCACTTCGGAGAA
>ONVT01000213.1 GCA_900321365.1 uncultured Eubacteriales bacterium
GCATCCATGTGAATGCGCAGGGGCTTGATGAGAGAATTTCCCGAAAGACACGGATGCATTACGATCAGATTCAGATGCAGGCAATCCTTGATGCTGTCACAAGCAAGATTCTGATCCTGACAGGAGGTCCCGGAACGGGGAAGACCACGACAACACTTGGTATCATTACGGCGTTCCGGGAAGCCGGGGCAAAGATTCTCCTTGCCGCGCCGACAGGGCGCGCGGCAAAGCGCCTGTCGGAAGCGACCGGAATGGAAGCCAAAACGATCCACAGGCTTTTAGAAGTGAAGCCGCCGGACGGCTACCAGAAAAATGAGGAGAACCCTCTCGAAGGGGATGTCCTGATCGTAGACGAGTGTTCCATGATCGACCTTTTGCTGATGTATAACCTCCTGAAGGCGGTTCCGGACACGATGACGCTGATCCTGGTCGGTGATATTGATCAGCTGCCGAGTGTCGGCGCGGGCAATGTGCTTCGGGATATCATTGACTCCGGGTGCTTCCCTGTTGTGCGTCTGACCCGGATCTTCCGACAGGCCCAGACCAGCAGGATCATCATGAACGCGCACCGGATCAACGCGGGAAAACTGCCGGATATTTCCAATGGGAGAAACGCTGATTTCTTCTTTATGGATATGGAGAAGGAAGCGGAGAAGAATGGGCTGGACGCACAGGACAGTGCTGTGATCGCGCAGCTGTCCGCTGATACCATCGTTCGGATGGTGAAGACCAATCTGCCCGGTTATTACCATATTCCGTCCTCGGAGATCCAGGTGCTCACGCCTATGCAGAGGGGTGTTGTCGGCGCGACCAACCTGAATCAGGCGCTGCAGGCGGCAATCAACCCGTCCGGACAGGGGCTGAAGAGGGGAGGATACCTGTTCCGCGCCGGTGACACGGTGATGCAGATCCGGAACAACTACACGAAAGAGGTCTTCAACGGAGACATCGGAATCATAACGGACACTGACCTGGAGGAGAGGAACCTGAAGGTCAGTTTCGATGACCGCCTTGTAGAATATGACATCTCTGAACTGGATGAGCTGGTCCTTGCCTATGCGACGACGATCCACAAGTCCCAGGGTTCCGAGTATCCGATCGTTGTAATCCCGGTCTTGATGAACCATTACATTATGCTGCAGCGGAATCTGATCTACACGGGAATTACGCGGGCGAAAAAGATCCTGCTTCTGATCGGGACGAAGAAGGCGCTTGGTTATGCTGTTCGGAATGTGACGGTCACAAAGCGCAATACCATGCTGAAGGAAAGACTTCAGAAAGAATCAGGCGTGTCTTAATCCGGAGGGATGCTTCTCTTAAGGTTATATGCATTTTCTTTTCCGTGAGAACTGATATGATGCTCATGCAGACAATCTTAAAACCGAGGTAAGGAGGACATATCAGTTATGAAGAAAATGATGACAGGGATGATGCTTGCGGCAGCGGTTACAGTGCTTGGGGCATCAGGAGTATCAGCGGATGGTGTCGACAAGGTTGACGTACAGGGGATCCGGTTCGAGATTCCGGAAGAAATCAGGGATCTTGTGACAGTTAAGACGGAAGGACTGGAAGAGGGTGAACTGGTCAGTGTGTATGAAACCGCGTCCATTGATGCCACTAAGGCAATGGGAGACGACTATGAAGGGGCCGGCTGGATCTTCAGTATTATCAGGGTGCCGGAAGATAAGATGAAAGAGCTGCGCTGCGGCGAACTGTTCGGCATGATGGTATTTGCGGAGGATGATGACATTTACTATGTGTATGACCATCCGACGGATGTACGCCTGATCCGGGAGTCGGATGAAGAGATGCAGGAAGCCATTGAGCCGTGGTCTGAGATCAACGAATGGGCAAACCGGGAGGTCCGGCAGGAGATCCTCGCGAATAACCCGGAACTGGACGAGGCGTCCTATACCAACACGGATCTGGATATCTGTCTGGCACAGGCCGCATACCAGCCGGGAACGAAGTATGAGCTCAGAGCGCTTGACTATGGTCCTGATCCGCTGGATCCGTCGACCCTGGATGAGGATGATTATATCGAGGATCTTGCAGAGGACTTCACCTATGACTATCTGTCAGATGTGGAAGCTCCGGACGGAGAATACTATGTCATGTCTTTTGATGTATATGGTGATGAAATGAGGTTCGATTTCTTCAAAGCTCCGGAAGGCCAGAATCTGATCCGGGAGGTGAGAATGCTCGGGGATGAAGAGTATGAGACCTTCTATCAGGCAAAACCGAAGGAAGCAGATGATGCCGACAAGACAACAACCGGTATCGTTGCGGCATGGTGCGAAGCGATCGCAAATAATACAGAGGCTGATGATTAAGGGGAGTTATTAACATATACCGGGAAGCCCCGGAATTCCTTGAAATATAAGGAAGAAAGCCTGCATCCAACTGCCTGGCGGCATATGGATACAGGCTTTTTTTACCTGACTATATGAGTTGTATTTATTGCGCAGAACCCCATAATCCGGGTAAGATAGATATGAAGCAGTGAAACAGAGATACAAGGGGTCAGGCATCTTGTTCAGGAGGATTGCAGGGAGCAGCAGATGAAAGAGCGTATCATACTGGCACCGGGAGTAAAGGGATCAGAACTGGCCAGGAGTCTCGCGCTTCATGGCGTGAACAGCATGGGACTTCGGATCTGCGGTGCCGCGGAGCTTGCCCGCATGGCACTGATGCGGTCAGGAATCGCCATCACAGAAGATTTTGTCAGTGGAAAAGAAGAATCCGCAATTGTGGCGGAAGCGGTTTTGGAGGAGCCCTATTTCAACAGGGCTTCTTATTCCGGTATTCAGGAAATCGCATCGGTACTCCGGAGAATGAGATGCCTCGCTGTATCCGGTGACGAATCACAGGAACTGGAGCGGATTCTGCCCAGGGGGATCTTCGGGGAGAAAAATGCAGCGCTTCTTCATGTCTGTCAGAGATATTTGGAACTCCTGACAGAAAGAAAATCCGTGGATGGAATCTCTCTGATCCGCAGGGCGTCAACAGAATGCAGCGTGATTGATGCTGAATTCATGACGCTGAAGGAGTTCCCGTTGAATCCCCTTGAGCAGGCCCTGCTTGAGAAAATTTCCGGTGGAAACATTATCGAATCAAATCTGCCGGACTTGTTCCATGCGGACAGGAAAACGATCCATGTCAGCAGTATCAGAAACTGCTACGGCGCACCGAACGAGGTGGAGACAATCCTGACAGACATCTATTCCGGAAAAAAGCTTGACCAGTGCACAGTTGCCGTGACGGATGTCAGGACGTACAGCCAGCTGTTTTTTGACGAGGC
>ONVT01000211.1 GCA_900321365.1 uncultured Eubacteriales bacterium
CTCAGAAAACTGTCAATGTGTGGATTGGTGCGCATTTCCACCATACTGAGAAAATGCGTGCTGGTCGGCGATGTCAGCCACATGAATATGATCAGAAGCAGCAGTTTCAATGTGGTGATATTCCAGCCGGACGCGATCATCAGTGACAGGACGATAAACAAAAGCCCCATGGTATCCCCGATTCCAGAAGCATGCATCCGGTTCATCACATACCCGAAGCGGAAGATTCCCACAACCTCCAGCACAAAGCACAGAATTCCCGCCGCCAGGAATACGGCAACAATCCAGAAACGGATCCACTCAGCCATGATGATCCTCCTTCCGGTTGTAGACAGCTGCCAGAATCAGCACCGTCAGCAGGCTGGTCATCGCGTAGATCAGGGCGATATCAACCAGATACCCCTCTTTCTGGAGGATCGAAAGAACTGCAACACAGCAGATGACCAGCGTCCCGATCATATTGACGCACAGGATCCGGTCCGTAATCCGCGGGCCGATGATGCTCCGGATCAGAACCAGTCCGGCCAGGATGCCCAGTATAATCAGCGCAGTCAGAAACAGATACTGGTAAGCGGTTTCGACAGACATATCTTCTTCCCTCTCTAATATCAACGATTCTCCGAAGCAATACGTTCTTTCAGATGGACACGTCTTAACAGCCGTACGAAGGAGGACTCCCCGATTCCTTCCGCAAATTCCGGGATCAGGCAGTGTACCAGAAAATGACCCTCTGTCATTTCCACGGTAACGGTTCCGGGAGTCAGTGTGATGGAATTGGCCAGCACGACATTCTGAAATTCCGTCGGCAGCCCGGAATCAAACTCAATGAGAACCGGATCCGGTTTCCTGGACGGATTGATAATTATCGCAATCACATTCAGCGACGCCCTTATAATCTCAACCATCAGATTAATCAGGTACAAAACCGTCAACGGCAGATACTTCAGAACATACCCTTCCGTTCTGACGGAATACCCGAACGCGGCGCGCGCAAACAAAAAGACGGCCGCTGCGATCGGGATACCCAGGAGCACCAGCTCGAGGGTAACGCGGCCGTTCAGAATAATCCACAGAATGAAAAAAAGCAGTAACATGAGATGCCTCCGCCGCAATGCGCTCCCGGCGTTCCCGCGTCAGGATGACAGTGTGCCTTTGAGTGTGTGAACCGTACGCTTTGTGATGTCAAGCTCTTCCGGCATCTGACTGTGAACCGACAGGGTAAGGGCAGATTCGTTGAAGTTCAGTCGTATGACCGCCGCGCCGAGCGCCTCCTGGAACCGCACCTCCAGTTCCATCTCGTCCGACCAGACCCATTTTCCGGAAGCGAAATAGATACCGTCCGTAAGAGTGGTTATCCTGTATTCCCCGTCCAGTCCGACAGCCAGGGTCTGTGTCACTGTCTCCGGGATTTCCTTGCAGGTATCCTTTTTCGGCAGTTTCTCACTGTCCTCCTGCAGCTTCGGTGAGTTCACCGATTCATTGCGATGCATGTTTCTTTCCGTAAACGTCATGAGAAGCTGGTTGTTCTCAAAGGAGAATGACATGGATTCCAGCGTCAGGCCGTCGTGTCCGAAATGGCCCTCCCCTCCGATGAATTCCTCAAAGGAGATGCCGGACGGATTCTCGATGGTGAAGGCCTCCCCTTCCAGCAGAGGCTCGGACCAGGACTGGCGGATCGCCCAGAGCGCCGGAATCTTCAGCTTCCGGGTCTTCTTCTGAAGCTTCTTGAACTCCTTCGGATCCTCCGGCAGCGGACCGTCCGCCATCCGGGAGGCGATCAGCTCGTCAAAAAGACTCAGCTGCTTTTCTGTATTCACAGCCGCGGCTGTCATAATCATAACCGCGTCCCTGTCCGGCAGCACATAGCCGAACTGCCCGTACAGTCCGTCCGCTCTCCAGGATCCGGGAAATGGATTACACCAGCACTGATAACAGTATCCCAGCTTCCAGTGATCCGTCTGCGGGGCATATACGGGATTATCTGTCTCGATCTGTTTACGGAACGCGCGGTCGAACCATTCTTCCCTGAGCAGCCTCTTACCTTCCCAGACGCCCCTCTGTTCCAGGAACCAGATAAACCGGGCAAGGTCTTCCGTCCTCATATGGAAGCCCCAGCCGCCTGCCTCAACCTGGCTGCAGGGAGCGTCCGGCCGTACCACCCTGTCCCCCATCGTGGAACAGTAAACGTCTTTTATGCCGAGAGGCTCAAACAGTCTCGGCGTCAGAAACTGAGTCAGGCTCTGCCCGGTTCTGCGAAGGAGGATCAGACTGAGAAGATCAGTTCCGGTCGTATTGTACTGGAACACTGTATGGGGGCGGTATTTGAATTCATGCTGAAAGAATGCCTTCACCCAGTTGCCGCCGTATCCTTCGATATCCTCCGTGGTCAGCTCTGTTTCATGGCCGCAGCTCATGGTCAGAAGGCTTTCGATATCCGCGAGCGCCAGATTCTCAGAGACGGTTTCCGGCAGCTCCTCCGGAAACAGGTCGACCAGCTTTTCGTCCAGACTGAGGATTCCCTCCTGCTCGGCAAACCCGATTGCCGTCTGGGTAAAGGTCTTGGAAAATGAATAGATAATCTGCCGCGCGGCAGGAGAATATGGCTTATACCAGCCCTCGGCGGCAACCTTTCCATGCCGTATGATCATGAAACTGTGCAGCTGGATCCCCGCGCTGTATGTCTCCTTCAGAAACGCTCTGATATCCTTCGACCGGATCCCGACCGATTCCGGCGTGACTCTCTCAAAACTCATAACCACTGAATCTCCTTCTTCAAATTTCCTGTCCGGCGGAACAGATGACCCGTGCTCTCAGCACGTCTCCCGGCGCGCTCTGCCAGCTCCAGTACGGCCTTTTGGTCCGGCCAAACCGCGACATGACCGCCATCTGTGTTCCTCCGTGCGCAACGATCAGAAGTCGGTCTCTTCCCTCTTCCATTACCCGGGCGGCAAGGCTTTCAAACTGCTGTGCCACGCGTGAGATAAATTCCTGAAGACTCTCTCCTCCCGGAACGGGATCCTCACACAGAGAGTCCACCCAGCTCCTGTACTGCGGATCTTCCGCCATTTCCTCCGCGCTCCGGCCCTCGAACACACCGAAATCCATCTCCCGGAACCCGGGAACCACAGCCTGTGGCATTCCGGGGAACAGGAGATCTGCCGTCTGCCGCGCCCTCAGGGCCGGGGAGACATACACAGTCTCCGGGA
>ONVT01000210.1 GCA_900321365.1 uncultured Eubacteriales bacterium
AGCGGGCTATGTAAGGTTTTTTTGCCTGGTACACCCGGAGGAAAAGACAAGCAGGATGTATAAGTAATTTATGTACAGGTCCTTAGCCTGGCGGGAGCGGGTTGCGGTGTCTCGCGGAGGCGGTTCCTCAGCCGAGGGGATGGCGGCTGTGACTTGTGACAAGTTGGTAAAATGATTCTTCATTTTCGCGATCTATTATGGAAAATGCCCAGACGTAGTGCTATAATGTTTCCATGTTCAAACATAGGCGGACATTCCGCGTGGACAGGAAGCGGAGTACCCCGGCGCTCCCTGGCGGAAGATAAGGTAAGGAAGCAAAGGAAACGCAGGGAAGCGAAGGGAACACAAGGAAGAGAAAGGAAGAAAATGATATGGCAACTCCTCATAACACTGCGGAAAAGGGACAGATAGCGAAGTCGGTCCTTCTGCCGGGTGATCCGCTCAGGGCAAAGTTCATCTCGGAGAACTTCCTGAAAGATCCGGTACAGTTTAACAGTGTCCGCGGCATTTTCGGTTATACGGGGACATACAACGGGAAGCCGGTATCGGTTATGGCGACCGGCATGGGCTGCCCGTCCATCGGTATCTATACATATGAGCTGATTCATTTCTATGATGTGGAGAACCTGATCCGGATCGGTTCCTGCGGAGCCCTTCAGCCGGATCTGAAGCTGGGCGACATCGTCATGGCCCAGGGTTCCTGCACGGACTCGAATTATGCCGCCCAGTTCAATCTTCCGGGACAGTTCTGCGCCACGGCAGATTTCGGGCTGCTTGTAAAGGCGGTGGAATCGGCGAAGAACCACGGATACCGCTACCAGGTCGGAATCGTCAACTGCACGGATGTGTTCTACCGGGAGGGTGATCCCTGGAGGCAGTGGGCGAAGATGGGTGTTCTTGCCAGCGAGATGGAGAGCTTTGCGCTTTACTGCAACGCTGCGGCAGGAAAGGCGAAGGCCCTGGCGATGTTCACAGTCTCCGATTCCCTGGTGACCGGGGAGGAGATGTCTGCCCTTGACAGACAGAACAGCTTTACCAACATGATGACGGTCGCGCTTGAGACGGCGTGCGGCGCATAAGACATTATTATGAGCAATACAGGAGGGCTTCCGGCATTTTGCGGCGCCCGACTGAGCTGATATGCCGCAGTTGTTCGGATTTTCCGGGACGGTGAATGGCTGCGGAAGTTACACCAATGCAGGAAAACTGCAAACATTTCAACAGTTTTAAGGAGGTAGATTATGAGAAAATTAACGACCCTGCTTGCGGCAACCATGACTGCGGCAATTGCACTTTCCGCCGGTATGGCGGTGATGGCTGATGAGCCGGACTTTACAGGAGAAGGCTCGATCGCGTATGTCTGTACCGGGCTGGGCGACATGTCCTTCAATGACTCCGGTGAAGCCGGAATGGAAATTCTCCGCGCGGCAGGGTATGACGTCAAGACCGTCGAGACCGGCGATGACGCGTCCAAGTACCTTGACACGATGTATGATCTGCTGGATACCGGTTACGACTATGTGATCGCCAGTTCCACCTATCAGGAGCAGATCGAGACAGTCTGCAGTGAGTTCCCGGATACGATGTTTGTCCTGTTCGACATCAACTCCGATTCGGAAGTTGCCGGAGACAACATTCTGTACATCTACTTCAAGCAGAATGAGTCCTCCTATCTGGGCGGCATCGTCGCTGCCGGCCTTTCCCAGGAAGGCGCGATCGGCGCGATCGGCGGCGTCGAGAACCCGGTCATCAAGGACTTCATCACCGGCTATGTGGATGGCGCTGTATCCTACAACCCGGACGTCAAGGTCAGCACCGGCTGGGTCGGCGACTGGAGCAACACCGCGAAGATGAAGGAGATCTGCAACACCCAGAACGCCAGCGCGGGCGTGGATGTATTCTTCCCGATCGCCGGCGGCGCGGGAACAGGCGCATTTGAGGCGGCGACCGAGATCGACGGAGCATGGGCACTCGGTGTTGACTCTGACCAGTACGCGTCCTTCATCGACAGCAACGAAGAGTTTGCGAAGGTGATCCCGACCTCCGTCACGAAGGAAGTCGGCAACACGATGGTCTCCCTGTTCAGCGATCCGTCCGCCATCGAGTGGGGCACCCTGAAGGCGATGGGCGTTGCTGAAAACGCGGTCGGCCTTGCCGAGAACGAGTACTATGAAGAGGTTGTTCCGGAGGAGGTCCGCGAGGCTGTCGAGACTGCCAAGGAAGGGATCAAGGACGGCTCCATCGTCGTGAAGTCCTACTTCGACGGAACAGAAGATGATTATACCGCTCTGCTTGATACTGTAAGCTGATCCGGTTGGGATCAGGAAGCACTTATACAGTGATCTGCAGATAACGACAGGAACCCTGCAGCCTCCAAGGCGCAGGGTTCTTTTCCAGAGAAACGGAAAAGGGTAACTGATCCGGTTGCAGATCGCAGACCGGCAGATGCTTAGGCACTGTAAGAATCATTCCTTCCGTAATATGCGCAGGATATTGATTATCGGTGCCTTAGCCGGATTCAGAGGGAAGGGCGTATGGAAGCATTAAAAATGGAGCATATCACGAAGATCTATCCGAATGGCTTCGTGGCGAATAAAGATATCTCCTTTACCGTCCAGCAGGGTGAGATCCATGCTCTTGTCGGAGAAAACGGAGCGGGCAAGACAACCCTGATGAAGGTGTTGTTTGGGATGGAACAGCCGCAGGAAGGCAGTATCTATGTCAATGAAAAGAAGGTACATATCAAGTCTCCGCTGGAGGCGATCAGCCTCGGGGTCGGTATGGTGCACCAGCATTTTATGCTGCTTCCGTCCATGACCGTGGCAGAGAATGTGACGCTGGGCATGGAGCCGAAGAAGAGCGGACTTGTCGATGTAAACAAAGCGATTCAGATGACTCAGCAGATGTCGGACAAGTACCAGTTCGGTCTGGACGCGACTGCCAGGGTTGCCGAACTGTCCGTCGGCCTGATGCAGAAGGTTGAGATTCTCAAGGCACTGATCCGCGGCGCGAAGGTCCTGATCCTGGATGAACCGACAGCGGTTCTGACGCCCCAGGAAACCAGGGAGCTGTTCGAGCAGCTCAAGCTCCTGAGAGAGAATGGGCACTCGCTGATCTTCATTTCACACAAGCTGGAAGAGGTCATGGAGCTGTGCAACAACGTTACGGTTCTGCGACACGGGTACTGCAACGGCACGCATCCGATCGAAGAGCTGGACGCGGCGAAGATCTCCCGCCTCATGGTGGGACGTGATGTTGTCCTGAAGATCGACAAGGAAGACCCGAAGCCGGGCAAGCCGATCCTTGAGGTAGATGACCTGGTATGCGTGAACAGCGAAGGCAAGCACGCGGTGGATCATGTCTCCTTTACGATCCGCGAGGGCGAAGTGGTCGGAATCGCGGGCGTGGAAGGAAACGGCCAGAGCTTCCTGTCGGATGCGATCAGCGGTATGATCGGGTATGACTCGGGCAGCGTGAAGCTGAACGGACAGGATGTGAGCGGAATGAAGATCAAGGAGATCCGCCAGGCCGGCATGAGCGTGATTCCGGAAGACCGCATGACCGTCGGCTGTGTAAAGGGCCTTTCTGTGCGCAGCAACGCGATCGCGGACCGGTTCGACAAGAAAGAGAATATGACAGGGATCTTCGTGAGCGCGGGGAAGCAGAAGAAAATCACCGAAGAGATGATCAAAGAGTTCGAGATCTCCTGCGACAGCCAGGATGAGTCGATCCGCTTCCTCTCCGGAGGAAACATCCAGAAGGTGGTGGTTGCCCGCGAGTTTACGAGCGGCTCGAATTTCGTGATCGCGAATCAGCCCACGAGAGGCGTGGATGTCGGTACCGCGGAGATGATCCGCAAGTTTCTGGTCCGGATGACCCGCGAGAAGGGGATCGGCTCTCTTCTGATTTCCGCTGACCTGAACGAGGTCCTTGAAGTCAGTGACCGCCTGTTTGTCATGAGGCAGGGGAAGATTGTGGCGGCGTTCCCAAAGGCGAACGTGGTCGATGTGGATGTGCTCGGTGAGTACATGCTGGGCATCAGGACCATGACAGCCGAAGAAATGGAGGGCCTGTTATGAATAACGCAAAAAAGATCGAAACATGGTTTGACCTGTTCCGGATTGTGGTCGCGGTCCTGGTCGCCTATGTGATTGCGCTGATCATACTGGCGATTATATCGGATGATCCGCTTTACGTGATCAGTCAGTTCATCACAGGACCGTTCTCTTCTTTCCGGAGATTCGGAAACATCCTGACGGTCATGATCCCGATCATGTTCACCGGCGTGTGTATGTGCTTTGTCTACGCGATCAACAAGTTCAACCTGGTCGGTGAAGGCGCTGTGAACCTGGGCGGATGCCTGTCCGCCTGCGTGGCGATCGCCCTGTCGGACAAAGTGCCGGCATGGGTGCTTCTGATCATCGTCCTGGTAGTCGGAGCGCTTGCGGGAATGGTCTGTTCGCTGATCCCGGCGCTGTGTGACCAGCTGTTCCACGCAGATGTGTGCGTTGTCTCCCTGATGATGAACTACATCCTGCTGTATCTGACCAGCTATATCCTGAAATACAAGATCAAGGATCCGGGATCCTCCATTACGGCGTCCTACAAGTGGGCTGCCGGTCTGAAGCTGTCGAACATGATTCCCGGGACCTCGGTGCACTTCGGATTCCTGATCGCGATTGTGTGCGTGATTTTCGCGGCTATCCTGTTCTACAAGATGCCATTTGGCTTCAGGATGCGTGTGGTCGGCCTGAACCCCACCTTCGCGAAGTACATCGGAATGCCGGTCATGGCTACGATCATCCTGGCGCAGGTGATCGGCGGCGCGTTCGCCGGACTCGGCGGAACGGTACAGGTAATCGGCATGTTCCAGAGCTATCAGTGGACATCCCTGACCGGATACGGATTTGACGGACTGATGATAGCGGTTCTCGCGAGAAAGAATCCGGCGTTTGTCCCGCTGTCCGCGTTCCTGATTGCCTATATCCGGACCGGCGCGGACATTGTTTCCAGAACAACGGACATCCCGCCGGAATTCGTATCGATTATCCAGGGTATCATTATCGTCCTGGTCGCGGCTGAGATGTTCCTGAGTAAATTCAAGAGCAGACTGATCTTCAATTCCGCGAAGAAGGCTCTTGCGCAGAAGGAGGGGAAGACATGAACGTAAGACTGATAACTTCATTCGGTTTCCAGGTACTTCGCCTGTCGACTCCGCTTATCTTCGCGGCGCTGTCCGCGGCGATCTGCGAAAAGGCCGGACTGTTCAATATGGCAGCCGAGTCCATGATGCTGTGGGGTGCCCTGATCGGAGTTGTCGTCAGCGGCGCGACAAAGAGCGCACTGGTCGGCTTCCTTGCCGCAATGGGTGCCGGAGCCGTGACAGGCATTCTGATCTGGGTTGCGACAGTCAAGGGGAAAGCTGATCTGATGCTGGCGCAGATCGCCATCAACCTGGCATCGGTCGGCGGGACGATCTTCCTGCTGTTTGCCCTTACCGGCGAGAAATCAAACTCCGCTGTTGCGATCAAGTCTCTCGCGCTTCCGAAGATTAACATCCCGGGCATAGGCCTGATTCCTGTCATCGGAAAGATTGTGTCGGCACAGAACGTTCTGACCTACGGTGCGATTTTCATGGCGTTTGTCATGAGTGTCTTCATATTCCGGTCAAAGACCGGCCACCACATCCGTGCGGTGGGTGAGAACCCCAATGCAGCGGAGTCGGTCGGAATCTCCGTGCCTAAGGTCTATTTCCTGGCGTGGACCATCGCAGGCGTGCTTGGCGGTATCGGCGGAGCATTTATGTCGATGGGCTACCTGACTTCCTTCACGAAGAACATGGTCGCCGGCCGTGGATATATCGGTCTGAGCGCCTCCTCCATGGTAGGCGGCAATCCGATCGGCGCCATGCTCTGCGCACTGATCTTCGGTGTCGCGGACGCGATTTCCAACCAGCTGCAGCTGTCCAACGCGCCAGCCGACCTGGTTCTGATGCTGCCGTACATTGTCACGATCGTCGTCCTGGTCGTGCTGTCGGTGATCAAGCATCAGGCATCGCACAGGAAGAGTAAGGCATAACATTGCATTGTATAGCATAGAAACTGGAAATGCCTGCCGTCCACCCCGGTAACAGGGGCAGGGCGGCAGGCGATGGATGCAGAAGATACTGCGTCTTCAGAGCGGGGTGAGATGCCCCGCTTTGTGTTTTCTGGCCTCGCTGCTTTGCAAGTCACACCCCCGTCACCCCGCAGCCGCGGGTGTGACTTGTAACCACGCTGCTGCGAAAGCCGTTAGATTTCGGAGAAAGAATTGATGCGAAGCCGTATAGCTGATAAGATAATGTGTAGCAAACACGTAAGAAAAGGTGAGGAAAGGGACGACACATGAGTATGATCCTTGCCGGAATAATCATATTGTGTGCCCTGCTTGCGGTGGTGGGCGCCCGCCTTTACGTTATCAGGAAGGAGCGGGAATTTGAAAAAACGCACCAGGATGCGCGGGAACTGTTTGGGCAGACCGCGGAAGCCCTGGCAAGCGCCATCGACGCAAAGGACAGCTATACCAACGGCCATTCACGCCGCGTCGCGGAGTATTCCCGGAAGATTGCAGAGGAGGCCGGGAAGAGCGAAGAGGAATGTGAAAGGGTCTACTTTGCCGCGCTTCTGCATGACGTAGGCAAGATCGGCGTTCCCATTGAAATACTGACAAAAAAGGGAAGGCTGACGGAAGAGGAATTCGAGCAGATCAAGCTTCACCCAGTCATGGGCGGCCAGATCCTCTCCAGTATCCGCCAGTCGCCCTGGCTGAGCATCGGTGCGCGCTATCACCACGAACGCTGCGACGGCAGGGGGTATCCTGAGGGACTGAAGGGGACAGATATTCCTGAAATCGCGCGGATCATCGCAGTGGCGGATGCCTACGACGCGATGACCTCTAACCGAAGCTACCGTAAGGCGATTCCGCAGCATATCGTCAGGGAAGAGATGGTCAAGTGCATAGGAACACAGTTTGATCCTGAATTCGCGAAGCTCATGATTCACCTGATCGACCTGGATACCGAATACCGTATGCAGGAGATGGAAGCCGGTACAAATGTTTCGACCAGGGACAGTATCC
>ONVT01000212.1 GCA_900321365.1 uncultured Eubacteriales bacterium
AAGCTCATCATTGTAGATGATGTGATAGCTTCCGATCAGTCCTGCGATATTGAAGGTCTTGCTCGGCGCGTACGCCGCAAGCACATGCTCTCTCGCATAGGGGCTGATGTCCTGCAGAGGAATATGGGTATGGCCTGAAAAGACCAGGTCCGCCCAGATCTCATCGCTGATTACGGTCATATGGTATGCCTCCATCAGCTCCATCAGGGCCTCGAGTTCCGCCCTCTCCCATACTCTCCCGGAAGGATTCTGCGGCGAGCAGAAGATCATGAGCCGGATCTTGTTTTCTTCGATCCTTCTGGCCATGTCCTCCAGGTCCATGCGCCAGACATTGTTCTCATCCAGCCTGAGCGGACTGAAGACACAGCGGCGCCCCTGGCTGGTGGTATCGCTCCGGAACCCGACATAGTTCGGGCTGTGGAGAAGAATGCTCTCGCCGGGCTCAGTGAGCACCCTCACAGCGCTTGTGAGAAAGCCGTGCACGCCGTTCTCGTAGCCGATATGCTCCCGCCTCAGATGCGCGTGGGGGCAAAACTCTGCATTCTGAACCGGCCTGTCATTCTGCGCCTGTCCTGTCCTGACACCGTCTGTCTGTTCCTTACAGGCCCTGACACCGTCTGCCTGCGCAGAACCCGTAACAATCTCAGCAGCCTGCTTCTGTGCAGTCAGAAAACCAGAATCCTGCGCCTGCTGCGAATCGTACTCGCTCCCCTGCCTCCACGCGATGATTGCGTCGAAGTATGTGTCTGACGGATTGTAATAGCCGAACGCGGGATGCTGCGCTCTCTTTATGATGGCATCCGTCACGCCGGGGCAGGTGGGGAAGTTCATGTCAGCGACCCACATCGGAATGAAGTCGAACCCCGCCTTCGGCGGATCAGGCTCTATACCCCATCGTTTCGTGGTGAGTCCGTCCACAGCGCAGGCGTCTTTTCCGTGTCGGTCCAGGATGGATGTAAAATCGTAGGTATTCATATATCCGCTTTCTGCTGTTACATCTCGCAGCAAGAATCTGTCAATCAACAGCTTAACCGTCCTGCTTATATTTCCTGTTTACGCCTGAAGCCCGATTACTACATCATCAGCTTCTCATACACCGGGAAGCAGTCAAATGTCGCGAAGTAGTCCTTCGGCTCCTGTGCGCGGCGGATCCTTTTGATGCTGCCGTCCTCCGTCTTCAGAAGCTCCGCACACCACAGCCTGCCGTTATAGTTGTAGCCCATAGAGAAACCGTGCGCTCCCGTGTCGTGGATGTACAGGTAGTCTCCCATCTCAATCTTCGGGAGCCTGCGGTCGATCGCGAATTTGTCATTATTCTCGCACAGGGATCCGGTCACATCGTAAATCTGGTCAGCGGGCGCATCCTCCTTGCCGAGCAAGGTGATATGGTGGTAAGCGCCGTACATGGCCGGGCGCATCAGGTTCGCCGCGCAGGCGTCCACGCCGATGTACTCCTTATAAATGTGTTTCTCGTTGATCGCCTTCGTGACCAGGCAGCCGTACGGTCCCATCATGAACCGTCCCATTTCGGTGAAAATGCGCACGTCTCCCATTCCATACGGCACCAGGATCTGATCGTACACCCTGTGCACTCCTGCCCCGATCTTCGCGATGTCCGCCCCATTGTCCTCCGGACGGTAGGGAATGCCGACGCCCCCTGACAGGTTGATAAATGAAATGTGCGCGCCGGTCTCTTTCTTCAGCCGGACGGCGAGCTCAAAGAGCGTTGCCGCGAGGGTCGGGTAATAGTCGTTCCCGACGGTATTGGAGACCAGGAAAGCGTGGATCCCGAAGTGCTTTACGCCCTTTTTCTTAAGGATCCGGAAGGCTTCCATGATCTGCTCCTCAGTCATTCCGTACTTGGAATCGCCGGGATTGTCCATGATGCCGTTTGACAGCTTGTAGAAGCCGCCCGGATTAAACCGGCAGCTCATGGTCTCGGGGAGCCTCCCCAGCTCGCGCTCCACGATGTCAATGTGGGTAATGTCGTCCAGGTTGATGATGGCGCCCAGCTCAGCCGCCCTGCGGAACTCCCCCGGCGGGGTGTCATTTGACGAGAACAGGATCTCCTCGCCGATCACGCCGATAGCCTCTGCGAGCATGAGTTCAGTCATCGAGGAGCAGTCACTTCCGCATCCCTCTTCGTGCAGGATCTGCATGAGGAACGGGTTCGGGGTCGCCTTGACCGCAAAGTATTCCCTGAATCCCGGATTCCAGGAGAATGCTTCATAGACCCGCCTTGCATTCTCACGGATTCCCTTCTCGTCATAGACATAGAACGGGGTCGGGAAAGTCTTCGCGATTTCCTGTACTTCTTCCAGGGTCAGAAATGGCTGTTTCTTCATCTTTTTCTCCTCTTTCTCATCCATCAGGGCAGCTTGCCGACTGCTTTGATTTCTGACTTGCTGTTACCAATCTAACCGGCTTATCTTTCCGGTCCGCGACCGGATTACCCTGCCTCTTCCTCATTCAGGAACACGGGCGTGACGCGGTTCTTCACATCGATCAGATGATTGTATTCCAGGATGTTGTACTCGTTGATCGATTCTCTGTTCTCTTCATCCTTTTTTCTTCCGGCCCAGCTGTGGTATGTGCCATCCGCATCCATATAGGCGCCCGCCGCGATGACC
>ONVT01000208.1 GCA_900321365.1 uncultured Eubacteriales bacterium
GGGACGTGTCGGCGAGGTCTACAATGTCGGCGGGCACAATGAGATGAAGAACATCGACATTGTCACCATGATCTGTGACGCGCTCGGTAAGCCGCATTCCCTGATCACCCATGTGGAGGACCGCAAGGGACACGATATGCGCTATGCCATCGATCCCACGAAGATTCACGACGAGCTCGGGTGGCTCCCGGAGACGAAGTTTGAGGACGGGATCAAAAAGACGATCCAGTGGTATCTGGATCACGAGGACTGGTGGCAGCCGATCATAAGCGGTGAATACCAGAATTACTATGAGAAGATGTACGGGGACCGAAAGAAGGTATAAAGGATGAAGGTACTGGTTACAGGCGTGGGCGGACAGCTCGGCCATGATGTCATGAATGAACTTGCCGCCAGGGGATATGAGGGAACCGGATCGGATCTTGCGGCTGAGTATTCAGGGATTCAGGACGGGACAAGCGTTGTGTCTATGCCCTATGTTTCCCTGGACATCACCGATCGTGAGGCAGTCGGGAAAACCGTGGGCGGTCTTTCGCCTGATGTGATCGTGCACTGTGCCGCCTGGACTGCGGTGGACCTTGCCGAGGATGAGGACAAAAGGGCCATTGTGCAGGCCGTCAATGTGGACGGGACGAAGTATCTGGCATGCGCTGCGAAAAAGTGCGGCGCGAAGATCGTCTACCTGTCCACGGACTACGTCTTTGACGGAACGGGCACGCGGCCATGGGAGCCGGATGATAAGAACTATGCCCCGCTGAATGTGTACGGGCAGAGCAAGCTGGACGGAGAGAAGGCAATCGTCGAGGCGACAGACCGGTTCTTTATCGTTCGCATCGCCTGGGTGTTCGGAACGAACGGGAAGAACTTCATCCGCACCATGCTGAACATCGGTAAAAACCACGACGAGCTGAGAGTGGTGGATGACCAGATCGGGACGCCGACCTACACACTGGATCTGGCGTCGCTTCTTGTCGACATGATCGAGACGGAGAAGTTCGGATACTATCACGCGACAAACGCAGAACTGCCGGATAAGCCTGGCGGATACACGATAGAGGGTACAAAGACCGGTTATATCAGCTGGTATGATTTCGCGAAGGAGATCTTCCGGCAGGCTGCCCTCCTGGGGCATCCGGAATATGACGCAGACCACCTGAAGCTGACGGGTGTCACCACGATGGAGTATGGGGCTTCGAAGGCAAAGCGGCCGTCCAACAGCAGGCTGGACAAGAGCAAGCTGGAAAAGAACGGATTCCATGCGCTGCCGGACTGGCAGAACGCCCTGGCAAGATTCCTGGCAGAGATCGAGATCTGAAACATACAGATATCCACAGTGAGGAGAACCATCATGGGACAGATTACAGTGACAAAGGTGCCGATCGAAGGACTCTACGTCATCGAGCCCGCGGTGCACGGCGACAGTCGCGGTTATTTTATGGAGACCTACAACCAGAATGACATGCATGAGGCGGGACTCGACATGGTGTTCGTGCAGGACAACCAGTCCGCCTCGACAAAAGGAGTGCTCCGCGGCCTGCATTTTCAGAAGCAGTATCCCCAGGGGAAGCTGGTGCGGGTGATCCGGGGAGGAGTATTTGACGTGGCAGTGGACCTGAGGGAAGGAAGCAGCACCTACGGACAGTGGCACGGTGAGATTCTCACGGCAGAAAACCACAGACAGTTTTACATTTCCGAGGGGTTTGCCCACGGATTCCTGGTTCTTTCGGATTATGCGGAGTTCTGTTATAAATGCACGGACTTTTACCGGCCGGGTGATGAAGGCGGTCTTGCCTGGAACGACCCGTCCATCGGGATTCAGTGGCCGGGGCTGACAGGAACCTATCAGGGCAATGCCGGCATCGGGGATTACCACCTGGAGGACGGAACGCCGCTGAACCTGTCCGAGAAGGACACAAAGTGGGAAGTTCTTTCGAAGACATTTCATTTTTGAGACAGACAGGATGGTCTGATTCTTGTCGACAGATTAAAAAACAGCGCTCCCGGCGAGGGGGTGCTGATTTCAGTTTCCGGCGGGATGCGGGCTATGTGAGCATAAAGGGCCTGTACAGAAAACCTGTACATCCTGCCTGTTTTTTCTTCGATGACAGCTATTTGTTGACAGATAGTAAGGAACGTAAAGCACAGGAGA
This sequence comes from uncultured Eubacteriales bacterium, assembly GCA_900321365.1. The sequence goes on from ONVT01000208.1 coordinate 2,150, forward strand.
ATGACATATGATGACCCCACAGTACAAAGAAAAGATCGACACATGGGTGGAGGAACACACGCAGCAGATGCTGGAGGATCTGAAGACGCTGATTCGGATTCCGTCTTTCAGGGGAGAGCCGGCAGAAGGGATGCCCTATGGCGAGATGCCTGCAAAGGCGGTGCGCGCGATGCAGGAGCTGATGGAGAAGTATGGGCTCAGGACAACCAACTATGATAACTACTGCGTAACGGGAGACCTGGAAGGAGAAGAGGAGAAAACCCTGGACATCCTCGCGCATCTGGATGTTGTTCCGGTGTCTGACAGATGGACGAAGACCGCGCCATTTGAGCCGCTGATCGAGGGCAACAGGATCTATGGACGGGGCAGCAGCGATGATAAGGGCCCGGCCATCGCAGCACTGTACGCGATGCGGTGTATAAATGAGCTTGCTCTGGGCCTGAAAAAGGGCGTACGCCTGATCTGCGGATCGGATGAGGAGTGCGGCTCCGGCGACATGAAATACTATTACGGCAAAGAAGAAGAAGCACTGTATACTTTTTCTCCGGACGCGGA
>ONVT01000207.1 GCA_900321365.1 uncultured Eubacteriales bacterium
TCCGGACCTGTCACTATCCCAACGCTTCCATCATCTACCGCCTCGCTGATCTCTACGGGCTGTACATGATCGCGGAGACCAACATGGAGACACATGGAAGCTGGGCATTTCCGGAATGCAGCAAGGATGACATCCTTCCCTGTGATCATGAGGAATACCTTCCGATGATGCTGGACCGCGTGCGCTCCCAGTATGAACGGGACAAGAACCATCCGGCGATCCTGATCTGGTCCTGCGGAAATGAAAGCTTCGGGGGATCGGTGATCTGGCAGATGTCAGAGCATTTTCGCAGACTGGACCAGACACGGCTTGTCCACTATGAGGGTGTCATGCACGACCGCCGGTACAATGGATCTTCCGATATGGAGTCTCAGATGTATACGAGCGCTGCCGGCGTGGAGCAGTTTCTGGCGGAGCATCCTGACAAACCGTTCATCCTGTGTGAATACACTCATTCCATGGGCAATTCCAACGGCGGCATGCATCGCTATATCGAGCTGAGCGAGCGCAAGCCCCGCTACCAGGGCGGATTTATCTGGGACTTTGTGGATCAGGCGGTCCGCAGGAAAAACCGTTATGGGGAAGAGTATCTGGCCTACGGCGGAGACTGCGGCGAGAGACCGACGGATTATGAGTTCTCCGGCAACGGAATCATTGACGCTACGCGCCGTCCCTATGGGAAGATCCAGGAGATCAGGTACAATTACCGGACCATCAAGGCGGAGATTTCCGAAGGCAGCGTAAAGATCGTCAACAAGAATCTGTTCCTTGCGACCAGCTGGTTTGACTGCATAGTGAAGGTCGAGAAAGAGGGAAGGCTTTTGTATACCGCACCTCTGCTGACTGACGTGGCGCCGCTGTCGGAGAAGACATATGAATTGCCGTTTGTCTTTTCGGAAGAATGCGTGGATTCCGATGGCGTGCGTCCGGATAAGACGCAGGATGATGGGGATCTCTGCGTTTTCTGCGAGGAAGGCGAATATGTCGTGACGGTTTCCTTCCATCTCAGGGAGGATACTCTCTGGGAGAAGAAAGGCTATGAGACTGCCTTTGGCCAGCGCGTCTTCACGGTCGGCTCGCCGCTTCCTTCCGGTCTGGAGGAGCTTCCGGCGGCCTTGAGAAAAGGTGTGGATGGACTGGAGATTATCCCGGGAAAGATGAACCTTGGCGTGCGGGGAGAGCACTTTGAAATTCTGTTCTCCGGACTGAAGGGAGGACTTGTGTCCTATCGGTTCGGAGGAAAGGAACTGATTGATCAGATCCCGCGCCCGAACTTCTGGAGAGCGCCTGTCAGCAATGATTCCGGTAACCGCATGGCATCACGCTACGGAATCTGGAAGATCGCGACAGACTATCAGGAATTCAGCGATCCGCAGAAGGGAATCTTTGACCCAACCCCTGACGCGGATGGATACTACCCGAAGATTTCCCGAACGAAGGATTATGTCGAGATCACATGGAAGAAATTCCTGCCGGTGCTGAGTGCGGGGAAGCCGTTCTCCGTTACAGGGAAAGGACCTGTTTCGGACGGAGCGGCTGCGGGTGCAGCCGTTGGAGCTGTCGTCGGGGCATTTGCAGGAGCAGTCGCCGATGTGGTCACAAATGTAATTGCCGGAACTTCTATCGGAACTACTGCCAGAACTGCTGCCGGCAGTGATGCCGGTCCGGGGAATGCGCATATTCGGTCAGATGTCTCGCTGGGCTGCGTGACATGCCTGACAACCTACCGTGTCTTTGCGGACGGAACAGTGCGCTGCATCCTTGACTATGACCCGGTATGCACCCTGCCGCCGATGCCGGAGTTCGGCTGGATGTTCGGTATCAGCGCCGATTACAGCCATGTGACATATTACGGGAACGGACCGGAAGAAAACCACTGTGACCGCAGGGAGGGAGTGAAGCTTGGCGTATACAGCGCCGAAGCGTCCGACATGGTGGAACATTACCTGGTTCCGCAGGAAACCGGAAACCGCACCGGCGTGCGCTGGGCGAAGATCACGGACTGCAGCGGGCACGGAATCATGGTCAGCGCCGCAGGGTTCCCCGACAGCGGCGATCCGGAGGCATCCCTCCCGGGCACGATGGAGTTCTCCGCCATCCCGTACAGTCCCGCCCAGCTCGAGAATGCCTCGCATCCCTATGAGCTGCCTCCGGTACACAAAACCTTCATCCGCTGCTCCCTGAAGCAGATGGGCGTTGCGGGAGACGACAGCTGGGGCGCCAGGCCGCATCCGGAGTACCTGATCCCGAACGACAGGAGACTGGTATTCGCGGTGGACTTCAAAGGGATCTAAGGAAAACGCGTTTCAAATCTCCGCTGTCGGCGGGGATTTGAAAATATGGATTAAGTCAGGGGAAATGTATGATGAAGAAAATAGTATTATTGTGTTTTGTGTCTGCAGCACTTCTGCTTACTGCCTGTGGAAAATCAGAATTTACAGTAAATGGAAACACAGAAAAGCATATGACGATCACAGCCAAAAATGCTGAAAAGGACGCTTTCTTTTCGGTCGGCTCACTTGAGGTGGATGACGGTGAGCAGATTGTGATATCTTCCGATCTTGAGAATGGTTCAATCAAAGTAGAAATAGCCGGAGGATCCGAAACAGAAAGTATCGATGAACTTCCGGAGTTGGATGATGAGGCCGTTATTACTGCAAACCTCGTTCGCACGGACAGTGTATCCGGAACAGTTTCTCCGGGAAGCTATCAGATTATGGCCACCTGCCTTGAAAAAGCAACAGGAACCGTTGAGATCGAAGTGAAGACTGCAGAGGGATGATTCTATATTCCACTTATGATGGTGACTATGTCAGGAGGAGTGGAACAGTCGGCAGCAAAAGGGCCGGATTGCTCCGGCCCCTGAGATTCGTTTGTCGATAACAGGCAGGATCTGCCTCTGTTATCTCCACTGGAATTGTACCAGTCCATATATATACAGTCCAATGACAACGATGGGCACGAAATACTTGAAGATCGGTTTCATCCAGTTCCGAACCTTCATTCCCTTTCCGCCATTTGCCTCGGCTTTGAAGTTTTCCCAACCCCAGCCGAAACGGTCGCTGACGCAGAACAGAGTCATGACAAGCGCACCGATGGGCAGCAGATTCGTGCTTACGATGAAATCCCAGAAATCGAGCCATGCGCTGTCAGGAGTAAACGGATGGAAACCGCTCCACATACTGTATCCGAGCGCGGTTGTGAGCGCGAGAAGAAACAGTACGATGCCGGTCACCAGGGAACCCTTCCTTCTGTTCCAGCCGGTCAGTTCTCTGACACAGGCGAGGATATTCTCACAGACCGCCAGTACCGTGGAAAACGCGGCAAAGGTCATGAACAGGAAGAAGATCGTACCCCAGATTCTGCCGCCTGCCATGGTGTTGAACACGCTGCCCATTGTATTGAACAGAAGCGCCGGGCCTGCATCAACCTCAAGTCCCAGTGAGGTGCAGGCGGGGAAGATAATCAGGCCTGCCATAAGTGCGACGAAGGTATCCAGAAGGATGACATTGACCGACTCGCCCATCAGGGATCGTTCTTTCCCAATGTAGCTGCCGAAGATCGCCATCGAGCCGATACCGATTGACAGCGTGAAGAATGCCTGGTTCATGGCAGCCACAACGACATCAAAACTGATCTTGGTAAAATCCGGCAGCAGATAGAACTTCAGTCCTTCCGCCGCATTGGAAAGCGTGCAGCTGCGCACCGCGAGCACAATCATCAGGCACAGCAGAGCGGCCATCATGTATTTGATCACACGCTCCAGGCCCGACTGAATGTTGAACGACAGCAGGATAAACGCGATAATCACGACTACAGCCAGATACCCGACATTCACGCCCGGGTTTGTTATCATTCCGACAAAATCCAGATCCGCGGTTCTGCCGATCAGGAAGCTGACAAAGTAATATACGATCCAGCCGGTTACCACCAGGTAGAACGCCATCAGGCAGAAGTTGCCGATCAGGGCGACTACGCCGTGCCAGTGCCATTTCTGTCCGGGTTTTTCCAGCTTCTGGTACATCCTGACCGGGCTTGCCTGGGACGCACGTCCGATCGAAAACTCAACCACCATTGCCGGAAGTCCCAGCAGCAGCAGGCAGAGGATATAGACCAGCACAAATGCTCCTCCTCCGAACTGTCCCGCCATCCATGGGAACTTCCAAACATTTCCACAACCGATTGCGCAGCCCGCACTCAGGAATATAAATCCGAGCCGGCTTCCTAAATGTTCTCTTTCCATACTCTCCTCCAATGACGACGGTTCCGGAATGGAACCGAGTGAATAATACCTGCTTATCATATCACTTTTCAGAATATGTGAAAACACCATTGACTTTGCAGTCTCTTTCCTGTCGATAAGTCGGAAAGTGTTTTTTGCAAGGCATCCTGGTGGCGTGACTGTTTTTCTGACTCTTTTTGTGTAAAATCTTCTGCTTCTGTGATAAAATAAACCCAGATTGTTGATACAAATCACTTCATCAGGAATCAGGAGGAGGGTGCAGGATATGTTAAAGGATGGGAAGATACTGATCGGAAAGAGCTCAGAGAAGGAGATGTTTCTGGATCCTGCCATGGCGAACCGTCACGGGATGATCGCAGGCGCAACCGGAACCGGTAAGACGGTAAGCCTGAAGGTGCTTGCCGAATCTTTCTCAGATGCCGGTGTCCCCGTATTTCTGGCGGACATTAAGGGAGATCTGGGTTCGCTGGCACAGATGGGCTGTGATGAGGAGCATGTGACAGAGCGCATTCAATCCATGAACCTTGCCGCGGACGGATTCGCCTACAGCAAGTATCCGGTCAGCTTCTGGGACGTTTACGGAGAAAAAGGCATGCCGCTGCGCACTACCATCTCTGAGATGGGACCGCTCCTTCTGGCCCGTGTTCTCGGGATCAATGAGCTTCAGACGGATATTCTCAGTGTCGTATTCAAGATCGCGGATGACCGGCAGATGCTTCTGATCGACACGAAGGATCTGAAGGCAATGCTGAATTACGCGGACGAGAATTCGAAGGAATTCGCCCCGCAGTACGGCAATATCGCCCCTGCTTCGATCGCCGCGATCACGCGCGCGATCGTGTCGCTGGAGACCCAGGGAGCGGACCAGTTCTTCGGTGAGCCGGCGCTCAACATCCTTGACATGCTCCAGACGGACAACGGTAAGGGCGTGATCAGCCTGCTGGACTGCCGGAAACTGATCATGAATCCGGATATGTATTCTACGTTCCTTCTGTGGATGCTGTCCGAGCTGTACGAGATGCTTCCTGAGGTAGGAGACTGCGCGAAGCCGAAGATGGTATTCTTCTTTGACGAAGCCCATATGCTGTTTGACCATGCGTCGAAGGATCTGCTTTCCAGAATCGAGCAGACGGTGAAGCTGATCCGCTCAAAGGGTGTGGGCATCTTCTTTGTCACACAGAATCCGGGCGACATTCCGGACGGGATCATGAGCCAGCTGGGCAACAAGATCCAGCATGCCCTGCATGCATATTCCCCGAATGAACTGCGCCAGGTAAAGGCGGCGGCCGATACCTACCGGGCAAACCCGGCATTCAATACCGCGGAGGCGATCCAGAATCTGGCAACCGGCGAGGCGATCATTTCCACCCTTGACGCGGACGGCGTTCCCGGAATGGTGGAGCGGTGTTTCGTACTTCCGCCTCAGTCCTATAACGGAGCTGCGGATGACGCGCTGCGTGATTCCCTGATCAAGGGCAGCCTTCTGTACGCCCGCTACGCGAATGCGGTCGACCGTGACAGTGCCTATGAATTCCTCCAGAGAATGGGCATGGAGAAGCAGGCCGCAGCTGAGAAGGCCATGCAGGAAGCGGCGGATGCGAAAGCGGCAGCCGAGGCGCAGAAGATCGCCGACAAAGAGGCTGCGGCAGCACAGAGAGAGGCGGAACGTGCGGCCCAGAAGAAGAAGACCGAGATCGGACGAGTGGCAAAGTCCGTCACCGGAACCGTGGGGAGACAGATCGGCAACACCATCGGAAAGTCTGTCGGCGGGTCTTTCGGAAAGACACTTGGCGGCAATCTTGGCGCACAGCTTGGACGGAGCCTGCTGGGCACATTCTTTAAAGTGTAATGCACAGCTGCTGTTCACAATCCCTCCGCCGATAAATCTCTGACTGACTGTGAATAGCAGCAAAGCAAAACTTTTCTCTTGTCACAGGACATAGAATGTGATATAGTCTTCGTCGTGTGAAAAACGAGATGGTCCTCTGCTGCAGAATCGTATGCATTAAGAACATCCGTAAAACAGGAGGAAAGGAACGATGAACGAGATCATTAAACAGATCGAAGAAGAGCAGCTGAAGGCCGAAGTCCCGCAGTTCCGTGTCGGCGATACCGTCAGGGTTCACGCCAAGATTAAGGAAGGCGAAAAGGAAAGAATCCAGGTATTTGAGGGTGTCGTCCTGAAGAAGCAGGGTGGAAGCAGCCGCGCAACATTTACCGTCCGGAAGAATTCCAACGGAGTCGGTGTTGAGAAGACCTGGCCGCTGCATTCCCCGTCCGTGGAGAAGGTTGTCGTCGTCAGAGCCGGTAAGGTGAGACGCGCGAAGCTGAACTATCTCAGAGGACGTGTCGGAAAGAGAGCAAAGGTCAAGGAACGCGTACGCTGATAAAATGTTTATCGTGGGGGCTGCCGCATCGGATGGTGCGACAGCCCCTGTTCTTCTATAAGAAGGATTTCGGCTATGAGATACGTGAATGATGCCCCGATTGATTTCACAAATGAAGACTGGAAGACCCACACGCCCAGGGAGAGGGCAAGGCTCGAAGCCCTGGCCCGGAAGGAGGAAGAGAAGAAGAAAAGAAGGCACAAGTCTGTCCCAAGGCTTCTCTTTGAGTGGTGTTTCCTGATTCTGATCGCAATTCTATTCGGATATGTTTCTGTATATACATTTGGCCAGCAGAGAACCAATATCGGGCAGTCCATGGATCCGACTCTTGCGGGAGGAGATGTTTGCCTGGTGAATATCCTTTCCTATCAGATCGGCTCACCCAAAGTCGGGGATATCGTTTCTTATCGTCCAAATGGGAGCACAAGTGCCAGACCGGACATCAAGCGTGTGATCGCGGTTCCCGGACAGAAGATCCAGATCCGTGATGGTATGATATATATCAATGACCAGGTCTATCTGGAAGGAAAGGACTATCCTGCGATTACCAGAGCAGGACTTGCGGAGAATCCGATCAGGCTGGGAGAAGGGGAGTATTTTGTCCTGGGGGACAACCGCAACAATTCCGAGGATTCACGAAATCCGGAAATCGGCATTGTCACAAGCGAGATGCTCGAAGGCAGGGTATGGTTTGTCTTAAGTCCTGCGGAGCACAGGGGGTTCATGTAATGGATTATCAATGGTATCCCGGCCACATGACAAAGGCCAGGAGAATGATGCAGGAAAACATTGCCCTGATTGATCTGCTGATCGAGCTGACAGATGCCCGTGCACCGCAATCCGGAAGGAACCCGGATATCGATTCGCTCGCGAAGGGAAAAAGCAGGATCATCGTGCTGAACAAAGCGGATCTTGCCGATCCCCAGGCCACGAAAGCATGGCGGGAGCATTTTGCGGAAATGGGTTTCTTCACTTCTGATATCGACTCACGGAAGGGGTCACTTACAAGAGGGCTGAAGAGCCTGATCGACAAGGCCTGCGCGGAGAAGATTGAGCGGAACAGAAGAAGGGGAATACTCAACCGTCCTGTGCGCGCGATGATCGCCGGCATTCCCAATGTCGGCAAGTCCACATTCATCAATTCCTTTGCCGGAAGGGCAGCTGCAAAGACCGGCGACAAACCGGGCGTGACCAAAGGAAAGCAGTGGATCCGACTGAATAAGAATGTGGAGCTTCTGGATACACCCGGAATCCTCTGGCCAAAATTCGACGACCAGGAGATCGGGAAAAGGCTTGCACTGATCGGCTCCATCAAGGATGAGATTACAGATTCGGGAGAACTCGCCGCGTGGCTGATCCGGTACTTAAACACGGAGTATCCGGATGTCATCGAAAACCGGTATCAGGTGACGGAAAAGAAAAATGTTGAAACCGTGCTCAGCCAGATCGCCGTCAGGCGGGGCTGTCTGAAGCCGGGAGGTGTGGAGGATCTGGAGAAAGCCTCAAAACTGCTGATCGACGATTTCCGTTCAGGAAGGCTTGGGAGTATAACGCTGGAGAAGGTGTAATGGCAAGGGGCACAGGTACTCGGGATTATATCAGAAGAAAGAAGCTGACACCTCTGCGGGTGATCTTTGCTTTTTTTGCTGTTCTTGTCGTACTTGCGCTGATTCTGTTTGCGCTCTCCCCATTTCTTGCCGACAGCGTAAAGTCGGAAAGCGGAGCAATGAGTCCCTCGATCGGAATCACCGATACGGTGGGTGTAAATCATCTCGCTTACCTTCTTCTTCCTCCTGCGCGAGGGGATATTATTCTATTCAGGACAGCAAGAGGGGAGAGCGGGACATCGTACAGCAGGGAACCCGCTTCCATCCGGAGGATCGTGGGCCTTCCGGGAGAGACCGTGCAGATCATGGACGGGAGAGTGTACATCAATGGCCGTCCGCTGAAAGAGGATTACCTCTCCGGGGAGATGACGTACGGCGGAACCGCTGCCTCCGCCCTGACGCTGGGTAATGATGAGTATTTTGTGATGGCGGATAATCGTTCCAACAATTTTGACAGCCGCGATTCCACGGTCGGACCGGTTCCCGGGACGGACATCATCGGGAAGGCATGGCTGAGGATCAAACCCTTAGAGAAGTTTGGGATGATCTGATTCCTTTGTGCTGCGCGCCGGAAGCGGGGAAGCGAAGACTCGCGTGAAAGGCTGCTTTCAGGACGATCTGTACTGCAGGCCGGTAGCAGCGGAACCGGGATACGTGTGAAAGACTGCTTTCAGGACGATCTGTAACACTGGTTGACGGCAGCGGAGCCGGGGGGAACGGAATGGAGACGACCATGAAGAAAACCATCTCACAGATCCGGGAGGAATACCGGAAAGTAAGCAGGGATGACAGCGGCATGCTGGAATTATTCGCGAGGTCCATAGAGAATGATGAGAGGGCTGCCGTGCAGGCCATTGCCCGCAGTGCCCGGGAAAAGGCCGGAAAACTCGCTCTTGAGAGGGAGCGGCTTGAGAGGATGCGCATCTACGAGCGTCAGTGCAGGGAGGAGGGTTATTCGCTGATCTGCGGGATTGATGAGGCGGGCAGGGGACCGCTGGCAGGTCCTGTGGTCGCCGGCGCGGTTATCCTTCCGGAAGACTGTGAGATCCTCGGCCTCAATGACTCAAAGAAGCTCTCCGAAAAACGCAGGGAGGCACTCTTTGACGAGATCAGGGAAAAGGCGATCGCTTTCGGCACAGGCGTGATCGGGCCGAGACGGATCGATGAGATCAACATCCTTCAGGCGGACTATGAGGCCATGTGTGAGGCAATCGGCACGTTGAGCGTCATGCCTCAGGTACTTCTGAATGATGCGGTGATCATTCCGCAGGTAAGGATCGAACAGAAAAGCATCATCCACGGCGACGCGAAGAGTGTATCCGTCGCCGCGGCGAGTATCATCGCAAAGGTCACAAGGGACCGCATGATGGAGGAATACGACTCACTGTTTCCGGAATATGGATTTGCCCGGCATAAGGGCTATGGTACCGCGGATCACTATGCCGCAATCAAAAAATACGGCCCGTGTCCGATTCACAGGAGATCATTTCTGAGGAATCTGTCAGAGCACTGAATCAGGACCCTGAACATCAGCGACTGACGGCAGCGCGTCACCTGACGACAGAATTGTGTGAATCAGAAAAGACATACCGTAGAGAGTACTGCTATGTGTACCGGAAATGAACA
>ONVT01000203.1 GCA_900321365.1 uncultured Eubacteriales bacterium
CGGCACAATTCGTCATGCGGCTGTCCCTTTCTGCCGGCACAAAGTATCATGCAGCTGTCCTTAAATGCCAACACTTTCCATCACGAAATGACATCTCTGTCAGCTCTGCTCTATCACAAAGTTCACCATCTGAAGGGCTATGACCCTGGTATCATTCATATTCTGATCCACCACGATCGGTGCGATTGCATCTGGCAGTTCAAACGCTATCTCGACAACTCCGTCCTCCGGCAGTTTGAAATCAAATTCGATATCCTGCTCCACGTCCTCAATGACTGCTTCACACACAGTCTCTCCGTTTACATTGATCAGGACATTCTGGTGATCACCAAATATCCCACGGATGTGGAACCGGGCATGCATTGTTTCAGAGGCTTTAGAGGCTTCCGCATCTTCTGAATCTTCCCCGACAACGCGCATTCTCATTGCAAACAGATGCCCTTCTGTCCAGGAAAAGTCATGTTCAATGGTTGTCAGTCCCGTACAGACGTAAGGAAGCGCATTCGGATTCGCTCCGCAGAATGTCAGCTTTTCTCCGGCAGTATAGTCCTCTACGAGTTCGTCCGGATTCAGAGAAGAGATGTCATAGAAGATCCTGTGGTTACTCTCTGAACAGACCGGAGTCAGTCCCAGCGTCTGTTCATAAAAGGACCGGATTCCCTCCGCGCCGTCCGCGTATGCCTCTGAATAGACTACGACACCGTTAAACCCTGCCTCCAGGATATTTCGGACAAATGTTTTTGACTGACCGTCTCCCGCATACAGATCCCTGGCAGCCAGGTTCCTCCCTTTCATCCCGCCGTAGCTCCAGCGCAGGGAATCGGTGTACAGATACCCTTCCATCTGCGTATAGTCCTGCATCTCATTCACCGCGGGGGATTCCGGGAACAAAACAAAGGGAAGCTGATATACCATCGCTTCTTTCGGAAGCGAGTCTTCCACTTTCTCATAAAACGCCTTCAGCTCCTCATGCAGATTCTGCATCCCGTCGCTGTACAGCGCCAGACGGATTCCATGGCATGCCTCAAAAATGCCCACCACCATCAACACCAAAGTGATCCCGTAAACAGCTCCTCGCCTGAGCCATGCGGGAGGATGCCGGAGAACCCGGTCCAGAAGGATCACCAGCGCGAGCAGACAAATGATCACGATCAGGATACTGGCCCTGTTTGTCGCGCGGATCTCCGGGCTGAAGACCATGGAAAAGAGGGAGCTGAAACCGCCGATCGTGCACCATACCACGAGGCCGAGGGCGAAGACGGCGAGGATCGACAGGGCTGCGCCGGAGCTGGACTGCGTGAATCCATGGTTTCCCTGAGAGCTCTGATTATCCTGGTTTCTCTGTTTAATCTGGTTTTCCAGGCCGGGGGAAATGACCCGGATCAGGAGCCAGATCACAAGGACACAGAATCCGATGACCGCGACAATGCCAAGCGAAGACAGGCGATTCTCCGTGACGTCAAACAGAATATTGTAAACCTGGGTGATTCTTCCCCATAGGGAATAGGCAGGCGGAAGAAGAAGCTGCGACAGCTTCATCCCATACATTTCCGTCTCGATCGGATACCGGATTCCGGCAACAATGTTCTCACCCGCCACATGCCCGTACCAGATCTTCGGGGCGATCCCTGCAAAGAAGGTCAGGATCGTCACCAGAATCAGCCGCAGCCCCTTCAACAGATTGTGGCGGTTGCGGACCGCGATAAACTGGCAAACCTCCCCGACCATCATGATCAGCAGGCAGAAGAAAGAATAATACACATTGCCAAGCCCCACCAGGACAGCCAGAAGATACATCTTCTTGTCCTTTGGATCGAACCGGCGATCATGCATGAGCGCGATATAGAGAGCAAGCAGGACTCCCAGCGGCACGTTCCAGTAATGGGACAGAGTCATATGGCCGATTCCCCTCATCATGTGATAGGGGGTGACCGAGCCAAGAACCGCAAAGATAAACATCAGCAGATGGTCATTCGTAAATACCCTTACCACCAGAAACATGGTGAAGGCGGAAGCCGCGAAAGTAACGAGAATGATCCCGTACTCAATCGCTGCCGGAGACGGCAGCCAGCTGAGAATAAAAACCAGGAAGCCATAGGCCGGATCCTGGAAAGGCGTGTCAATCAGCGCAGATATGTCAGGAGCTCCAATGCGCGCATTAAAAAAGAAGCCCTTCAGTCCGTATTCCTGCACCGATTTGTTCAATGCCATACCCAGAATTCCGTCGGCACCGAACGAAGTCATCCCATTCCAGTTCAGACGGAAGCCGTCCATCTTGAAAAAGCAGATGGCGGAGGCGGCCAGAACCGCAAGTATTAACCAGATCAGATCGGTTTTTCCGAATCGTCTCTTTCTCATTATTTCTCCCCTTATCAATCAAACTCAGTAAAAACTCCGCTCCTGCCGGTTTCCTGCGCGGACTCTCCTGCAGATTCACTCCGCAGAGTCGGACAGTCACTCCAAGTCTGCCTGTACTGTCAGCAGCGCGTCCTCAATATTTCGCGCTGTCTGATCCCACGTATAAGGCTCATAGTCATCAAGGTGTGACTTCAATCTGCGCCAGGCATCCGGATCATTTCTGTATGATCTCACGATACGGATGAAGGCATCCGCATCTTCCGGCGGGAAGTACAGTGCAAAGTCCTCTCCGACTTCCCTCAGGACGCGGATATCCGACGCAATCACTGGAGCCTTCCTCTCAAATGCCTCGATCATCGGAAGCCCGAATCCCTCCTCAAAGGTCGGGAACGCGACGAACAAGGCGTGCCGGTACAGATAATCGACGGAATCGTCGTTCATCCCTTCCAGCAGGAACAGCCTTCTTCCAAACTCCGGATGCTGACGGATTCTTTTCTCAAGTTCTTTCACATTCCAGCCGATCCTGCCCACAAATACCAGGCGCAGATCGTCGCCAAACAGTCCCTTGTCAAAAGCATCCAGCAGAACCTTATGGTTTTTCCTTGGTTCTATGGTTCCGACGGTGAGAATATAGGGGCCGGACGAAACTGCCCGGACGGCGCGGTGATCAATAACAGGCGCACTGCCCTTCACAGCCTTTTTATCACAGCCCAGCCAGGAGACACATCCGGGAACCTCCTGAAGCCCCAGCTTCCGCTCCAGACGCGCAATGGAATCCAACGTGCTCTGTGCGGACGCAATCAGAAGATCCGCATACTGCAGCGCGGCGCCGATGTAACCCATGAAATTCAGTACTGTCTCCTCGTGGCAGTACTGGGGATGCGTCACCGGAATGATATCATAAATATAGACCGCAAGCTTCACGCCCCGCTCCTTCAGAATAGGATAGAGCACATTTCGCTTCACACTCAGGTTCCACACACTGTCCAGATCAAAGAACACATCCTCCGGGGTCATCCTTTCGAGACGGACTCTTTTCCCGGTATCCGGATCAACTGAGGAATCGCCGTTTCCCGCATACCGGCAAACAAACGCGTCATTATCCACCCGGGTATACTGTCCGATTCCGCCGCAGGCCTTCAGCAGCACGAGCTTCAGACGCTGATGGGAGAGCATCTGCAGTACGACCTCCCGCACGACCCGCTGGATGCCGGTGACATAGTTTACCCGGAGAAGGCACGTGATATCTATATATACTTTTATGCTTTTTTTATTCATACCCTCCGTATATCCCCACGTTCCAGGGTTTCTCTCTCATCACAGATGTTGGTTTTCCAACATCTTCCCTCAACGATCCCACAACAATTGCTGCGTGATCAGCTTATCTATAGATGTCAGTTTTCCTGACGTTTTTGACTGTCGCACCAGGGAGTGCAACGAGTCAATATCATTGCTTCAGAATCTTCTTTCTGACGGCCTGCACTGCACGGAACTTCAGCTTCCAAAGTTCGGCTCCGAGCCCATTTTCCAGATCCGGATATACCGTATTCCGGAGAACGACTCCCTTCACCTTGTATTCCTCGGAATTCAGTGTGACGCGGAGGAGCTTCTTCTGAAAACGTACCCTTGAGAGGTGCCGTATCTTTCCGCGCCATTTCTTCCACGCCCTCTCATCAGGGAAGCGGAGCAGCAGACCACAATAGCAGGCCCGGAAAAATGTGCGGTTGTCATAATCCTTCCACTCGCTCAGGTCCACCTCACCGGTTCCATGGTCAAGCATGAACCGGAAATCCTTCGCGCTGAACGAGAGACGTCTGCCGTTTCTGGCGCATCGTCCCGCGGCGATCCGGTAGATCTGTTCATAGCATCCTTCTTTTACCTGCATACACCTTTTTTCCGTATCTTCTTAAGGATATGATCTGTTACAGAAATTCTTTATCTTTATATCGCAAACCCGACAGAATACACGGCAACAGAAAAAACATTTTTGTCGTTTCTGCCACATCGGCTTACTCCAGCGTCCAACCCTGCCCCAGGCTGATAACCCCTACATCCTGATACTTCGAAGTCACTTCAAACTTCACCGCTTCTTTCCAGTAGTCCACCGGCGTGTCCTCTCCGGTTTCAATGGCAACATCGATCCGGTATCCGGCCGGAAGAAGATCCAGGTGATCAACATGGAAAGAAAAGCTTCCATCCTTCTCAAGCGTCAGCCGGTCGATTCTCGCCCTGCTGGTATTCGTCTCACAGCAGGACAGGCCGTCGCTGCGGAAGATCCCTATGTAGAACATGGCATCCTCCAGCCGCTCGCGGATCTCATACTTCACCTGGATGTCGCAGCTGTCGCCGGTTCTGAGCTTCGCGCACTCTTTCCCCTCCGAATCCGTCAGACGGACTTCATTGATCACAGCCGTCCCATTTCCGAAATGCGTCATCTGCGTATCCGGAGCGGGAGGCGGCGGAGCCTCCTCAGACGCGCTCATATAGTCCAGGTATGCCAGATCCACATCGACGCACCTGCCCTCCATGGCGATCTTCCCGTCATGAATCCAGATGCTCCGGTCACACAGACGCTCAATCTGGATCATGGAATGAGAGACCAGCACGATGGTCGTCCCTCCGGCCTTGATCTCACGAAGACGGTTGAAGCATTTTGCCTGAAATGCGGAATCCCCGACGGCGAGTATTTCATCGATCAGAAGAATGTCCGCGTCCACATTGATCGCGACAGAGAACGCCAGCCTCATATACATGCCGGAAGAATATGTGCGAACCGGATTGTCGATATAGTTTCCCAGCTCGGAGAACCCTATGATGTCCTCCAGACGCGCATCAATCTCCTTCTTTGTGAGTCCGAAGATCGAAGCATTGATGTAGATGTTCTCCCTTCCGGTCATATCCGGATGGAAGCCCGCACCCAGCTCGATCAGGCTCGAAACCCTTCCCCGCATGGTGATGGTTCCGGAGTCCGGATACATGATCCGGGTCAGCAGCTTGAGGGTTGTGCTCTTCCCGCAACCATTGTGCCCGATCAGTCCGATGGCTTCACCCTTCTCAACCTGAAAACTGATATCATCCAGCACGGTTCTCACCGTGTGCTTTCTCCTCTTGCTGAACAGCGCCAGCTCCTTCAGCGTTCCGCCCCTGTCGAAGAAAATCTTGAAGGTCTTCGTCACATGGGACACCTCGATCGCCGGCGGCTGAGAGACCGGGGCTATGTCATTTTCCCTGTATTCCCTGTTTCTGGCCATACGATGGTTACTCCACACATTCTATGGTTACTCTACAAGATATAACTCTTGAGCGTAATTTACTGCCGAATGACTTATGTAGATGAGCACTCATGAAATCAATAAATCGGCAGGCAATAGTGTCAGTCGGAATTATTTCTGATTATGACGCGAAGGCCGGCACTGAAGTCATTACATATTTTCGGCAAAGTGCCGCTGAAGACGCCGGAATGAAAATGCGCCTACGATCAGCAGAACACACCCTATGATCACTGCCTCTGCCAGCGTTTGCATTTTTGGCGGCTGCTTATAGTACAGGATGTCCCGGTAGGCGGTGATGACAGAGGACATCGGGTTAAACCGGAAAACCCACAATACTTTCTTCGGAACCATATCCAGAGAGTACATGACCGGTGTCATAAACTGCCAGGCAATGATCAGGATTCCCATGATATGCATCAGATCCCGGAAGTAAACCGAGACTCCGGAGAAAAGCAGGGTAATTCCGAGCGCAAGTATATACTCGACTACCATGACAATGGGAAGATACAGAAGTGCCCTCCCGCTCAGTCCTTTCCCGGATACGATCAGCACTCCGAATACGACGACAAAGCACAGGAGCATATTGACAAACTGGCTGGTGACAAAGGCGATCGGGAGCACCTCTCTGGGGAAGTATATTTTCTTCACCATGTCACTTGATGTCACCACACAACCACACCCCGTGGAGGCACAGGTGCTGAAGAAGAGCCATGGGATCAGCGCCACAAACAGGAACAGATAATAGTCTTTGATCCCGTTGCGCATGATGATGGAGAAGACAATGGTATACACCAGCAGCTGAAGAAGCGGATTTACGAACGTCCACAGAAAACCCAGAAAGGAAGCCTTGTACTTTCCCCTCAGCTCCCTCCTGACAAGAGACACGATCATCTCCCGGTATGCATATATCTCTTTGATGGTTTTCATTGATTTCGCTTATTCTTTCTCACTGCATAGTTTTCGCAGGATTCTCATTATCTCATCTGCATTCTTCTGCAAAACCTTCACAGGAATCTCATCATCTCGTCCGCGTTCCGCTGCAAAGCTTTCGCAGGATTTTCATCATTTCGTCCGCGTTCTTCTTCCAGCTGAAAGAGGCAAGCATCTTCTCCTGCTCTGAATGCATGGTCTTCAGCTGAGAATCGGTAAGGGAAAGCACCTTCTGCATCTGACCGGCAAGCGCAGCCGCATCGGTTGCCTCCTCGATGTAGAATGCGCCCTCGCCTCCAACCTCCGGCAGGGAGGAATTACGCGCCGTAATAACAGGAAGACCATAGGCAAATGCTTCCAGCACCGGAATTCCAAATCCTTCATAGACTGATGGATACAAAAATGCACTGGCATGCTCCAGCAGCCATGTCCTCTCTTCATCCGTCACAAATCCCGGCATAAGTATGTCATCCCGGTACCGGCTGCTCCGGGCCAGCTCGTAAATCTCATCACAGTTCCAACCACGCCTGCCCGCGAGAACCAGCTTCTCGGACGACTCTCCCTCATCCCGGAAAATCTCATAGGCACGGATGATAGTCGAGACATTCTTGCGGGGCTCGATCGTGCTGATGAAGAGAAAATATGGGGTATCTGCAGTTAATCCATGGTGCTCTTCCTGACTCTCCCCGGTTGTCCCGATATTCTGGTCTTTCTCAATA
>ONVT01000324.1 GCA_900321365.1 uncultured Eubacteriales bacterium
ATAACAATACCTGAGGATCTGTCTCGAAACAGCTTGTGCTGATTGCGCAGGTTATTTCGAGACAGATCCTATGATAAACGACAAAAGTGTATCTACTGTGTCCTCAGCCCGCCCAGAGATGTGCGAGCATATAGATGATCGGTGCCGTGATGATGACGGAATCAAAACGGTCCAGGATTCCGCCATGTCCGGGAATCAGTTTTCCGTAATCCTTGATATCATGGTTGCGCTTGATCGCGGATGCCGCCAGGTCACCCACCATGGATACCATGGCGCCGACCGCGCTGATCAGTGCATAGACCAGAATCGGATTCCTGTCAGTCAGCATGTATTTCCCGACCACCGCGGCATAGATGGCACCGATCAGGGCGGCTCCCAGAACTCCTCCCGCTGCGCCTTCCCACGTCTTCTTCGGGCTCAGGACAGGCGCCATCTTGTGTCTGCCAAGCAGCATGCCGGTCACATAGGCCATCGTGTCACACCCCCAGGAACAGATGAAGATCAGCCAGACAGTGAACTTTCCGTCCGAAAGCGTCCTGGTCTGATAGACGAAGCTCAGGCTGACAGCGACATACACGATCCCGAAAAACGCGGTCATAATCTTATCCGCATGGTACTTCGGAAAAGTGAAAACATACACAAACAGAATCGCGATCATGGCCGCCATCAGTCCCGGCAGATAATAGTCCTTCAGGCTGAACCACAACAGGGCGTAGAACGCGACAGCGCAGACATAAGAGACGATAGTCAGGAGATTCTCCCTGTCCTTTCTGACTCCCGCTGCCCGGTAAAGCTCAAACATGCCGATCAAAGAGATGGCCAGAAGGAAGAAGAACAGAACCGGCCCGCTCAGGCAGACAGCGCCGATCATGACAGCAAGCAGGATTACCCCGCTGATCAGTCTGGTGACAAACATAATCTCTAATCCTCCTCACCCTTCTTCAGTCCGCCGTACCGGCGGGTGCGTCTGTTGTATTCTTCAATGGCAAGTTCCAGGTCCTTCTTTGAGAAGGCGGGCCACGGAGTCTTGGTAAAATACAGTTCCGCGTAGGACAGCTGCCACATGAGGTAATTGCTCAGCCTCATCTCCCCGCTGGTGCGGATGAGAAGATCCGGATCCGGGATATCGGCGGTGTCCAGATTCGATGAGATGGTATCCTCCGTGATCAGGGAAGGATCCGGGATCCGATTCTCCTTTACATCCTGAGCAATCTTCCTGACTGCCCGGACAATCTCGTCACGGCTTCCGTAATTGATCGCGAGCTGGAAATTCAGCCCTGTATTATTTCTGGAACTCTCCACCAGTTCCCGGAGGTTTTTCCGGAGCGTATCATCCAGCTCCTCCTCTTTTCCGAGGATCCGGCAGCGCATGTTATTCTCCCTCGCCTGCCGGATTGCCGTCCGGGTATAGCTGTGGAACAGCTTCATCAGCGCCCTGACTTCGTCCTGGCTGCGCCTCCAGTTCTCCGTGGAAAACAGATAGACGGTCAGGTACTTGATGCCCAGTTCATCCGCGGCGCGGCAGATGACCTCCACATTGGCGGCTCCCTTCACATGCCCGTAATTGCGCGGCATGTTTCTGGACTTTGCCCAGCGCCCGTTTCCATCCAGTATGATTGCCACATGGCGGGGTATCTCCATAATCCTTTCTCCTCACAGCACTCCTCAGGAGCAGTTCTCAGGATCTGTCGCTAAGGACATCTCCTTAACCATTCAGAGGCCGCCTTACGGATCACCCCCGTATCGGCAGCCTCCGGCTATCCGTTCTTCCAGATTTGCGGCACGGATGCCCGCACCCGCGCCGTTGTCATCAGACAGTCAGGATGTCCTTCGACTTCTCCTCGACCATCCTGTCAATCTCCTTGACCTTCGCGTCCGTCTCCTTCTGGAGTTCATCCTGAAGATCGGCCACCTCGTCCTCGGAAATCTCATCCTTCAGCTTCTTGAAAGACTTGTCCGCGTCCCGGCGGATGTTGCGCACCGCCACCTTCGCGGCCTCTCCCTTCTTCCTGACATCCTTGGTCAGTTCCTTTCTGCGCTCCTCCGTCAGCTCCGGAAACACAAGACGGATCACCTTGCCGTCGGTGGTCGGGTTGATTCCGATATCCGCCATATTGATCGCCTTGGTCACTTCCTTGATCATGTTCGGTTCCCAGGGAGCGATCTGAAGGATCCTCGCCTCCGGCACGGTGACGTTGCCGACCTGGGAGATGGGAACCATCGATCCGTAGTAGCTGACGCGCACCTTGCTGATCACCGCGGGATTCGCGCGGCCCGCGCGGATCGTCTTGAATTCCTCCTCCAGGTTCGAGAGCGTCTTTCCCATCTTCTCCACATAAGGATTCAGTCTGCTGTCCATATTCCTTCCCCTTTCTTATAATTTATTCCAGCCTGCCTGTCAGACTGTAACAGAAGTCCCGTCGATCGTTCCGCGCACGGCGCGGACGATGCTGTTCTCCTCATTCAGGCCGAATACGTACATGCTCATCCGGTTCTCTCTCGCCAGGATGGAAGCCGTCATGTCGACCACCTTCAGGTTCTTCGCGATTACCTCATCGATCGTGACTGTCTTATACTTATAGGCGTTTGGGTTGTCCTTCGGGTCGTCGTCATACACCCCGTCAATCGACTTGGCAAGCAGGATCTGGTCCGCCTCGATCTCAATCGCCCGAAGGAGAGTCGCCGTATCCGTGGAGAAATACGGATGTCCCGTTCCCCCTGCAAAGAAGACAACCTCCCCGCCAGAGAGCGCCTCCACCGCCGCGTCCTTCGAAAACAGCTCCGTAAAGCTTCCGCAGACAAACGGAGTCATCACGCGCGTCTTCAGACCCTGAGACCGGAAGATCTCGGATACATAGATGCAGTTCATGACGGTTGCAAGCATCCCGATCTGGTCAGCCTTTGTCCGGTCCATGTTCCCGCTGGAGCGTCCTCTCCAGAAGTTCCCGCCGCCTGTGACAACCGCGATCTGGATTCCCTCACTGACCAGGGTCTTCACCTGTGCGGCGATCCCGAGTACAGTCTCTTCATCGAACCCTGTCTTTCTGTCACCCGCCAGAGCCTCTCCGCTCAGTTTCAGCAATACTCTTCTCATATTCTCCCTCCGGATGCACTTCATATAAGCGATGTCAAGATCATACCACACTCAGGCCGTCAAATCCATATTCTGTCCGCACTATTCCGTTCAGATCCGCTCCTTCTGGCTGCAAGCCACACCTCGACACGCCGTGGCTGCGGGGTGTGGCTTGTCAGCCTCCTTTGACTGGCCCGGGATTATCCCTTATAATGACCCGGGACTTTTCGATATCATGATGAGGAGAAAACTCTGCCATGAGAGAGCAGGATCATTTCAGCAATAAAGTCACGCTGAGCGCAAAGGGCATCGCAATCATTCTGATGCTCTTCCACCACCTGTTCTATGATGCTCCCGGCTTTGTCGACCAGTACTCCGTTTCCTCTTTTCCGCTCTCCTGGCAGACGCTGAATTCCCTGAGTTTTTACGCCAAGATCTGCGTGTCCGTCTTCGTCTTTCTGACCGGATACGGCATGAGCATCCGTATGAACGGACTTGACTTAAAACAGCGGGAGCGCTATGCCGTCTCACGGTTTTTAAAGCTTGAGAGCAGTATTGTCTTTATCTATCTGTTCTCGATCCTGACCGCCTTCCTTCAGCCCTCACGTCTTGCGGCCTATTTTGAGGAAGGCAGGATGAAGGGCGTCCTCCTGATGGCCATCGACGCCCTCGGTCTTGCAAAATTCTTTGATACCGTTCAGTTCAACAATTCCTGGTGGTATCTCTCGTTTGCCATCTTCCTGGTTTTCTTTATGGTCATCGCCCTGAAACTCTATGAAAAGTTCGGAATCTGCAGCGTAGTGCTGGCCGCCATGATCACAACCTTCGGGCTTGACAGCAGCAGGGCATTTACCCTGTACCTGTTCACACTGTTTCTGGGAATCTTCCTTGCGCAGAGCTCCCTGCTCTCCACTATCCGAAGATACTGCAAAAGTCCTGGGCGTTCCGCTCTTTGCCTGCTTTTGTTTCTGGCACTGTTCCTTCTGTGCTCCGCCATCCGGATCCACTGGGGATTCTATCTGTGGATGAATGGTCTTGTATCCCTTTTCCTGGTGCTGATGCTCTTTGTCCTGATCGATGTTCTGGGGGTGCGTCTTCGCCTGATGGAACTGTTCGGCAGATACTCCCTGATCATCTACATGACCCACACACTGATCTACCACCACTACTTCACCGGTCTGGTCTACGCGCCGAAGAACTGGTTCCTCATTCTTATGCTTCTTGCCGCGCTTTCTCTTGCACTCGCCGTCGTCCTGACACTGCTCAGAAAGCTCATCCGCTGGGACCGCATCCCGCTGTGGCATCTGACCGATACTCCGGTCTGAACCTCATCCCACCTCGCACACGATCATGCGCAGCTTTCCGTTCGGATCCGGCGGGATGACCTGCATCCACTCAAACTCAAAGGAAAACGGCCTCTTGAAGATCCTGTTCAGCGATGTGGAGACATACTCCTCCAGCTCGGGCGCTGTCATCTTCGCGTTCTCGTCACGTACGATCTGCACATGGATCAGATCCCACGTCTTCTGGATAAACCGGATCTGCAGGATATCCGGGCAATGCGCGATCACCGGCGTCACCTCGAAGAAGCTGGTGACCCTCCCGTCCTCATAGCGGAAGTAATCGTTCAGCCTTCCCTCCACCTCCGTGATAAAATGAACTCCCTGCTTCGTCCGCATCACGGCCCTGTCGCCGACCTCGTAATTGATCAGAGGAAGATCTGTTTTATACAGAGGGGTGATCAGGATCCGGCCGCGGTGCGCGAGCTGACCGTCATCATCCACCACATTGACGACAAAGGAATCATTGTGCACTGCATAATAATCCTTCCCCGGGAGGCGCAGCATGCAGGCGCCGGTCTCCGCCGTTCCGTAGGAGTCGATGATCCCGGGGCCGAGCTGCTCGATAAAGAGCGCGCGGTCATTCTCCGTGACCTTCTCGGAGATCGGGTCATAGAACTTCGGATGGAAGATCTTCTTTCCCGTGCGCTTCGCGTACAGGACAAGGCGCATCAGCTCCGTCTTGTTCATGTAGAGCCAGTCCGGTTCATAGGCATTGATCCGGTCGATCACTTCCTCCTCCGGGGCATACTGGTCGACAAAAGCGTGGCGGAATATGCCGAGCTTCTGCAGGAAGGTGTCCTGGCCGCCCGGATTGACATCATGCATATTGATGCGGCTCATCATCTTCCCGGTCATGGGATTATAACCGCAGCACAGCATGACCCGGTACCAGTTCGCCTTCATGTACGCCTTCTCCTTCGGGGAGAACAGGACGGACACGGGCTTTCCCGTGGAACCGGAGGTCGTGTCGCAGATCCAGTCCCTGTAACGGGGCTGGTCCTTCAGGCTTCCCATCCACTCGCGCAGCTCATTCTTCGTCAGAACCGGCAGCTTCGTCAGGTCGTCGCCCGTACGGATATCCTCAGGCCTCACCCCTGCCCGGTCAAACCGTTCCCTGTAGAAATCGATCTTCCAGGCGCACCTTGCAAGCTTTTGGACACGTTCGTTCTGGAGTTCCATGACCCTGGAGAAGTTTTTCGGGATCCTGTGCGCCATCTTCGGCAGGTCTGCCAGGATGTATCCGTTCATCAGTTTCTTCTGTGTGTTTTCCAGCATGTCCTTCCCTCCCTGCTCCTTAGCTCCCTGACAGGTTCAATCCGGGCTGCCGGGCAGGCGCTCCGGGGTATGATTCATCTTTACACCACTTCAATCTCAATGTTGGAAAGCGCCCGGTCAAGCGCCGAGGTTGCCTCCTGGAGGGTCTTTCCCTTCGTAACGACGTGGCCGATGCGGTGGGGGCCGACTTGGAACTTTTTCACCTGGTCCCCGACGGTGTAATCAAAGACGACCTCATAGAGATTCGGGTCATTCTTCGGATTGCGGTTCGCGAGCGCGATGATCTCCCCGTCCCTGTCGCTCATGAGAAGCTTTGACGCGTTCGGCACATGAAATTCTTTCGGGAAGTCCGGCTTCTCGCCGAGAGCCACCTCGATGATCTTCTGGTAATAGTCATACCCGTAATAGATGGACACCAGTTCGGCCAGGCATGTCGCGCCCGAGCGGCCTCCGATCTCCAGCACATAGGTCTTCCCGTCCCGCATGATGAAATCACAGTTACAGGCGCAGTTGTCAAGCTTCATGGCCCTGAGCGCTCTGCGGGTCGTCTCACAGCAGTCGTCCAGCTGCTCCTTCGTCAGGTCGAACGGAGCAAAATGACCTGCCGGCACGCCTGTGCTCCCCTGGAAGATGTAATCGCCGTGCGGGAGGATGAACTGAACCTCTCCGCCCATGACAAACGCCTGCGCGCCGAATTCCCTTCCGACAATGAATTCCTCTACAATGTAGTAATCCTTCCGGGTAAACGACTGGGCATTGCGGATGGCCGCCTGCAGCCGGTCCTGCCGGTCCACCCTGGTAATCCCGCGGCTTCC
>ONVT01000201.1 GCA_900321365.1 uncultured Eubacteriales bacterium
CTCTCCGACGAAAACTCACAGGATTCGCCGTCTGTCAGGATCGTAACCTCACTGGCCGTATGGGAGAGGATCTCGGCTTCGTGCAGGGCAAAATCACTGTTGCCGAGGATGGCAACCTTCTTTCCTCTGTAGAAGAATGCGTCGCAAACCGCGCAGTAGCTTACACCCTTTCCCTCATATTCCTTCAGGCCCGGGATCGGCGGTGCTTTTCTCCTGCTTCCCGTTGCCAGGATAAGGCTCACGGTCTCGATCTCTCCGTCTGAAGTCCTGACTTCAAACGTATCAAAGCCGCCGATTTCCAGCACCTCCGTCCGTTTGATCCTGATGCCAAGTCTTTCCGCCTGCTGCAGGCCGTTTTCGTACAGAACGCTTCCGCTTACAGCCTCCGGCAGGCCGTAGTAGTTTTCGATCTTCTCTGCTTTTTCCAGAGCCCCGATCCCGTTATCCAGGACCAGAGGATCCAGATTCGCCCTTCTCACATATAAAGCCGCGGAGATCCCTGCCGGTCCGGCTCCGACAATGACAACCTTTTCCATCTCAACCCTCCAATGGATATTTCTGAGTCAAAGCAGCGATCAGCTCCTTTGCTTTACCGATGTTGTCTTCACTTTCTACTGTCAGAGCGATCGCAGAGGCAAGAACCTCCATATCCTCTTCCTTCAGTCCCCTGCTGGTGACGGCGGGTGTGCCGAGACGGACACCGCTTGTCACAAACGGAGAACGGGGATCGTTGGGAATGGTGTTCTTGTTTGCTGTGATATTTGCCAGATCCAGACGGTTCTGCATCTCTTTTCCGGATACATGCCTGTCAGCAAGATCCATAAGCATCAGATGATTGTCCGTCCCTTTGGATACAATGGAGATTCCTCTGTCCATCAACCCTTTGCAGAGCGTTTTTGCATTGGCTACGACCTGTCTGCCGTATTCCTGAAATTCGGGCTGCAGAGCCTCCTGGAAGCAGACCGCCTTGGCCGCGATCACATGCATCAGGGGACCACCCTGCGTTCCGGGGAAGATAGCCTTGTTGAGGTTAAAACGTTCTGCATTTTCCTGGCTGCTGAGAATAAGCCCGCCTCTGGGTCCGCGGAGCGTTTTATGGGTAGTGGTCGTCGTCACATGGGCATAAGGGATCGGGCTGGGATGCTGGCCTGTCGCCACCAGTCCGGCAATGTGTGCCATGTCAACCATCAGACAGGCGCCGACCTCATCGGCAATCTCCCGGAATTTTTTGAAATCAATGATCCTTCCATAGGCACTGGCTCCGGCGATGATCAGCTTTGGCCGGCACTCCTTCGCGATCCGCAAAACCTCATCATAATGGATAAATCCATCCTCACCCACACCGTAAGGAACAACATGATAATAGGAGCCTGACATGTTGGCAGGACTCCCGTGGGTCAGATGGCCGCCATGCGCCAGATTCATGCCCATGATGGTCTCCCCCGGCCGGACCAGGGCAAACTCCACCGCCATATTCGCCTGAGCCCCGGAATGGGGCTGCACATTGGCATATTCACAGCCAAACAGCTTCTTTGCTCTCTCGATGGCCAGAGTCTCTACCTCGTCCACCACCTCGCAGCCGCCGTAAAAACGTTTGCCAGGGTATCCTTCCGCATATTTATTGGTCAGCACGCTTCCCATTGTAGCCATAACT
Organism: uncultured Eubacteriales bacterium; assembly: GCA_900321365.1. Next base: position 1,655 of record ONVT01000201.1, read on the forward strand.
GCCTTGCTGACCCAGTTTTCCGAAGCGATCAGCTCTAAATGGGAATTCTGCCTCTCAAACTCTCTGACAAGCAGCTCTGCAATGGCCGGATCCACCTTGCGGATATCTTCTATAGAATACATATGGCCCCCTCCTGACTGAATCCAAACAAAGATAACTATGAAAGCCACAGGCCTTTCATACGCGTCGCTGTGAAAATGCCCTTGCAGGCGGATACTTTCACTGTGTCGAAATAAAGATCTGTCCGGATCATTTTCTGAACAGATACAAAGAACATGTGTGATTATACTCGATTCAGATTATCATGTCAACGCATGTTCACACCACCGTCTTCTCTGGCCTTACTTCATGCAGGAATGGTACGGAACTGGCAGCACCGGGTCTGGAAACGCAGATAGATGAAGCTTTTGCAGCCAGATCCAGGCCCTCCTGCACCGGAAGCCCGGCGATCACAGAATAGATGAAGTAGCCGGTAAAGGTATCTCCCGCAGCGGTTGTATCCACTGCTTTTACGGGATAGATCCCCTGCCTGTAAATCTGATCTCCGTCCTGATAA
>ONVT01000199.1 GCA_900321365.1 uncultured Eubacteriales bacterium
AGTTTTCTCCTCTTGCTCCCTGAGCCGGAGAATGAACCCACGGAACCGACCGTAGCCCTCATCTGCTGGAACATGTCGTAATTGGTGTTGTAAAGAACCGCGTTAAGGCTTCCGGTTTTCTGCAGAGCGTTGTAGATCTTTGTCCCGAACTCCCTCGTATACTCCGCCTCGACATATTTCCCGTTGCAGCCGACGGCGCCGGAATCTCCCTGCCCGTGGCCGCACAGAACCAGCACGCTGGCCTTTCCCGTGGTCTCCTTCGTGCCGGCAGGTTCCGTGTTCTTCGAGCCCTCAAGCTGTCCCTTTTTGTTGAATGTGTAAAGCTCGCCGTCGATCGTCTTCGTCCCGGTGACCGCCTTCCCGTCTGAGTCGAAATAATAATCGTGCCCGCCCCAGGTGATCCAGCCGGTCTGCCTCACGCCGTCTGTATCCACATAGTACCAGGACTTCTTATACTTGAAGACTGTGTCCTTCAGGGCTCCCTTCTTTTTCTTGTAGAAGTACCATTTCCCGTCAACCTTCACAAACCCGCTGTCGGAAAGTTTCTTCGTTGCCTTTCCCCTGGAGTTCAGCACATAACCGTCCTTCGTGATCGAAGAGCGGAGCACATTGCCGGTTTCGTCCACATAAAACTTGCGGTTCTTCACCCACTGGCTGACCGCCATGCGGCCGTCCTCCTTCAGGAAGATCCTGCGCCCGTCAGAAACCTCCTGGAAGCTGTTTGTAACCGCCTTCCCGCAGACACCGGGCTTGTCGGACTCTGTAAAATAGTAGGAATACTTCCCGAGGGTCTGAAATCCGGTCAGGACAACGCCGTTTTCCGCGAACGCGTACCACCCGCCGTCAATCTTCACCAGATCCGCGGCCACCATGCTTCCAAGCCTGGCGCCCGCCTTTCCTTCAGTCCTGAAATATCTCATCCCTTCCGGCGTCATGGTCCATCCCGTCTGGAGGACGCCGGACGCGTCAAAGAAATAGACGTAACCGCCTATGGACTGAAGGCCGGTCAGCGGCGCCCCGGTCTCGTCCGTATATGTAACCTGCTTCCCGGACGTGTTCCATCCGGCAGATGCAGGAAATGCAAAAAACAGCGCCGCAAGCAGCATCACAGCCAGCAGCACCGTTTTCTTCGATCTGACTCTGTTCCAGTATTTCATCCTTCGCTCCTGTTATCATTTTTTGGCAGTGGAAACGCGCTCATTATAAAACCAGGATCTGCCTGACGTCAAGTTTGCCGACATTTCCTTTCACCTTTCACCCATCCGGCAGTCAGCCGCGGTCCGGACCTGAACAGATGCTTCTGAGGAAAGCCTCGATGTCGTCGGAAGATGGCGGGCAGCCGGGAAGCGAGTGTGCGAACCCTAAGGTGCAGCTGCCGATTCCGTACGCTCCCTTCTTCCCGCGGAAGCCCTGTCCGATGCACAGCCTGCCAGGCAGGTTTTTCAGAAGCCCCTCCTCCTCCAGGCGGTGAAGGATGGGGACAAGCGTCCCGTAGCAGGCGGAGCAGGAATCCATCTCACATACCAGCTCTTTGACCTTCAGAATCTGGCTGTAATCTCCTTTCCAGGCGCTGACGGACGGATCACCCTGTGTGTAGAGGACCTCTCCGTTTTCCCTCTTTTCCAGGAAGTGCGTCACCTTTGCCGCTGAGAGGTCTCTCTTTCCCACGCCGCATTCGGAGGCGATCCGTATGTATGGGACGGATTCCTCCTTCAGTCCGATCAGTCTGCATGCATAGGCGTCCAGCAGAACCGGATCCACTGCGCACAAGAGAGTGTTCAGCGTCACCGGGTTGCCGCCGTCTTCAAATGTCAGATCCGGACAGATCGCGTCTGCCAGGATGAATCCCTGCTTCAGGCCGGCGGACAGATGCCCGATCGGCTCATGAAGGCCCATTCTGTGAAAGCGTCTCTTCTCCGATCCCGGGATGCAGCCCTTCATGTTTTTCAGGGCACAGGTCATGCGCGTCTGGCAGTGTCCCTTCATGACCGGGAGATTGATCAGGAAGTCAGCCTCCAGCGCCTTCCTGCACACGTTCAGCTTCATGCCCGCGCAGTCCACAGGGACGGAGCGGTCGGCCTGCAGATCCCGGAAGGGAACGCCGAGTTTCCTGCTCAGTTCACCGAACCCGGTTACAAGCAGCGCATCCTCCGTCTTGTCCCCGACCCATGAGCTCTCCATCAGGACAAGATTCTGCAATCCTTCGCTGCGCAGATACCGGATGACTCCTTCCACGATCTGTGGATGCGTGGTTGCGCCGTCCGAGGCCGGAATCGGCCCGACCAGGTTTGGCTTCAATGCGATCAGCGGATTCTTCCCGCCGCAGGAAGAACGGATCCTTCCTGCCAGGTCTGCCCTCAGGCACAGCTCATATGCCATACTCGTGATCTGCTCTCCGCTGATCACGAAGATCTCATTCTGATCCATGGCGCTTATTTCCTGATCCCGAAGGAAGTGATCTGCGCGTTCGTACCACTGGTCCATCCCGCGCCAGTCGGCCGGATCAGGATCTCGGCCTTCGTGATCTTTCCCCGGCTGCTCCATTTTTTCAGGTCCACATACAGGTTGTTCTGAATTCCGCAGCGGACCGGGGCAGACGCATCGAAATACCTGTTATTCCCGGACCAGAGCCGGAGATATACAACGGCGGATCCGCTCTGGGACGCGCTCACGTTGATTCCGAATCCGATCTTTGTGTTCTTTTTGCAGTTGATCCTGCCGGTGCGGATCATGCCCCACGGCACATTAGCATTTCTTGAATAGTCATGAGCCAGACGATATGTCCCGTTCTCAAGCCTGAAATCCGAAACCGCGCCGAAGGGGGCAAAGCTGTTGGTATAATTCTGTACCCAGGAGAGGCTCTGAATCGGCTTCAGGGTCCCGCTTTTCACCGACACAAGCTTTTTGACCTTCTTTCCGGTCAGGCTCTTTGCCTGCTTTGCGGCTTCCTTCGTGTACTTGTCGGTCTTTGTCGTCTCGGCATACTTGTAGGACTTCCATGACGGCTTCTGAGCCGAGGCATTCTCTCCGCCCCAGCTGGTGTAGAGACCGTATCTCTCCCCTTCTCCCGTATGGTCCACCTGGCGGTGCAGGATCAGGGAGTCAACCATGTCATTCTGCTGGGCAATATAATACGCGAGAGCGACATTTCTGGCCTGCTCGGCAGAAGTGTCCCTGCCGGAGGTGACGGACGAATACCCCTGCTCACTCAGGATGATCCTGCAGTTCTTCGAATAATTCTTCTTTACAAACCCGGTGAGCACCTTCAGATTCTTCATCGTGATGATGCGGGTGTCTTCACTGTCGGTCACCGAAGCGCTGCTGCTCATGATATTCGGTTCATACTGGCTGATGTTATACGGATGATACGCGATGCACCAGGTGCCGCTCCCCAGGCCTTTGGCGGCCATGCGGGAGGCGAACTTTGTCAGGATCTCCTTTCCCGCATACCAGTTGCTTCCGTTGCCGACAGACCAGTAATGATCCAGGCACATGTATATGCGCGCGTTCGCATAGACGCTGCGGGCCGCGTGATACACCTGGGCAACCTGGGACGCGTACAGATCCACATAAGTGTCAATCCCGATGTTTCCGGCCCAGTTCCAGGTGCCGGTATTGTTGACCTCGTTTCCGACGATCCAGCCGACGATACGCGGTCCGGAAGTGCCCGAGTATCTTCTCTGGAAGAAGGTGACGATCGCCTTCAGCGCCCTGACAGCGTCCGGGTTGGTCATGTCCCACTGGTAGTAATTGGCACTCTTCCCCCTTGCGGCAGGGTAGATCAGGTATTTCAGGTCATCCGTCCGGTTCGGGAGAAGCAGGATCGCCGTGACGAGAACGCCGCTCTGTGACAGGCGCTTCAGTTCCGTGTCATAGCGCGCAAGCGCATTTTTCGCGAACCAGTATGTCTGCCCCTCATACACAAACCCTTCACAGTGGGTTGCGTTCCGGTAAGCGGCTGATGGCATGAAATCGCCGACGCTGAAATTGATCGTCGCATGCTGGATCCCCAGTTCAGCCGCGTCCTCCTCCATTCCGGGGCATACGTACAGCCCCTTCTTGCTGGATGCTGACGGATACGCATGGTTAAACTCCGCAGCCCGGGCAGCAGAGGCGCCCGTCAGGGTCATCGTCAGAATCAGCACCAGCACCAGTGTCAGATGTATTCTGTGTATTCCATGTCTCCTTCTCATTGTCCTGCCTCCCCTTTCTATACGCGCGAACGAAATCTGCTGCCAATCGCAATACTTTGCTGTCACCTCACGCCCCATCGATGCGTGTCACTCCAGATAATCCCTCATCCTTATGTTCTTGCGCTTCAGTTTCCTGAGTGCCTTCGCCTCGATCTGGCGGATGCGTTCCCTCGTGACATTCATCTGCCTTCCGACCTCCTCGAGCGTCCTGGACCGGTCGTCATCCAGACCGTAGCGCAGACACAGAACCTGCTGCTCCCGCTCCGTCAGATCGGAGAGGATCTCACGGATCTGCTCCCGGAGCATGGTGCGCGCCGCCTCGTCCGCCGGATGGGGCGTCGTATCATCCCGGATAAAATCACCCAGCGAACTGTCTTCTTCATCGCCCACAGGCGTTTCCATGGAAACAGGTTCCCGGGAGATACGCTGGATCTCACGGATCCGGTCCACGGACATATGGGTCTCTCTGGCAAGCTCCTCCGGGGAGGGGTCTCTCCCGAGCTTCTGAACCAGATCCCGGGCGGACCGGTTGACCTTGTTGATGTTTTCCACCATGTGGACAGGGATCCGTATCGTACGGCCCTGATCGGCGATCGCACGCGTGATCGACTGGCGGATCCACCAGGTCGCATATGTCGAGAAGCGAAAGCCTTTTTTGTAATCATACTTCTCGACGGCACGGATCAGTCCCAGGCTTCCCTCCTGGATCAGGTCCATCAGACTCATCCCGTGCCCGGTATAGTGCTTCGCAATGGAAACCACCAGGCGCAGATTCGCCTCCTCAAGCTGCCTTTTGGCTTCTTTGTCCCCCTGCTCGACGCGTCTTGCAAGATCAATCTCCTGCTCGCTCGTCAAAAGCGGAACCTGTCCGATCTCTTTGAGATACATGTGGATCGGATCCGTCACATTCCCGGTATCGCTGTCCGGGGTGCTTCCGGCCAGGATGATCTCTTCGTCAGAGTCCTCCTCGTCCTCATCCAGAAGCATCTCCTCCTCTTCCTCTTCGGACGGAAGCAGGATCTCGATTCCCTGACCGGAGAGAATATCCACCGCATGATCAAATTCGCGGTCGGTCATGTTCAGGTCGTCAAAGCTCTCCGCCAGCTCATGAAAACTAAGCGTACCGTTCTCTTTCCTGGCTTCCCGGACCAGTACGTCGATGCGTTCTCTCAGTTCTTTCTCCCGTTCCGTCAGTTCAACAGTTGAAGCGTTAATAGTGCTCATCCCCATCCCTTCTATATTTCACGGAATCGCTTTTTGGCGTAAAAATGATCATACTATGGGCCGTACAAAAGTTCAACAACACTGCTCTTTGCATCCTGTAAAAGAAAGGCACAGGCCGGACAATCCCGCCCGGCCTGGTGCACTTTAAAGACTCTTCATCCTCTGTGCTGTATCAGTCTACCAGTGTCACATCGGAATTCGGTGATCCATCATCATCCACAACAGGGATCGGCGTATTGTCCCATCCGTCCAGATCATTGATAAACCTCTTCGTATCCTTCACGATCACGCCCGACAGAAGCAGCACGGCGACCAGGTTCGGGATACTCATCAATGCGTTCAGGATATCAGCAATCGTCCACACCGTGTTCAGGGCAGTAATCGGGGCGATGACCGCGACCGCGATGTACAATACGCGGTAAACGACCAGAACCTTTCGGCCGCCGATGTATTCCACACAGCGTTCACCGTAATAGGCCCAGCCGAGTACCGTGGAAAACGCAAACGTGATAATCCCAATCGTAAGCAGGATCGGCCCGATATGGGGGATCTGTCCAAAAGCAAGACTGGTCAGCTTTCCGCCGTTGTCAACCTGGCTGACATCAATGCCCGGATTCTTCATGATCGAACTGACAAGCACCAGGCCTGTCATCAGGCAGACCACAACCGTATCCCAGAAGGTACCGGTCGAAGCGATCAGCGCCTGGCGGACCGGGTTGCGGGACTGGGCCGCGGCCGCTGCGATAGGAGCAGAACCCATACCGGACTCATTCGAGAACAGTCCGCGGGCCACGCCGTACTGGATCGCTGCGCGGATTCCGCCGCCGACAAGACCACCGGCAACTGCGCCCTTCGTAAAGGCAAGTTTCACAATCGCGACAATCGCAGGAATGATAAAGTCATAATTGATGCAGAGAATCACAATACATCCGAGCACATAGAAAATCGCCATAAACGGAACAAGGCGCTCGCAGACTCTCGCGATGGACTTGATTCCGCCAAAGATGACAATCGCGACGAGAATGCCGATCACAACTCCGACAACCCAGGGCGGGCAGCTGAAATTCTCCTGCGCCACCGTGGCAATCGCGTTGACCTGGGTGGCACAGCCGATTCCGAAGGAAGCGAAGCCTCCGAAAATGGCGAAAAGGACGCCGAGCCACTTCAGATTCAGGCCTCTCTCGAGCGCGTACATGGCGCCGCCCTGCATGCGTCCGTCTTTCGTCTTGACCCTGTACTTCACAGCGATCAGGGATTCCGCGTACTTTGTCGCGATTCCGAATACGCCGGTCAGCCAGCACCAGAGAACCGCGCCGGGGCCTCCGAGAGCGATCGCGGTACCGACACCGATGATGTTTCCTGTACCGATGGTTGCCGCCAGGGCTGTTGTCAGTGCGCCGAAGGAAGAGACTTCACCTTCCGCGTCCGGATCCTTCGTGACGGACAGCCTGATTCCCTTGCTGATCGTTTTCCTCTGGATGAAACCTGTCCGGATCGTCATAAAGACATGCGTTCCGAGAAGCAGGATGATCATCCACCATCCCCAGACAAAACTGTCCAGTGAGTCAATAAATGCTACTACCTTCTCCATACTCCTTGCCTCCAGAAAATATTTGGCCAGACGCCATTTCCGTTAATAATAGTATGATCGGAGCGTTCTGTCCATAATTTTTTTGTTCTGCTGCGCATATTTATTCATTTTTCGAAAATATTTCCACCTGTGCGGTTGCCATGCCTGACACCAATTCTATGCGATTCATCGCAATAGAATTGGTGTCAGGCATGAGCAACCCGCCCTCCAAATGAGCAAAACGCAGACGCGACAGCGGCTGCAGGAGCGCGAAGCGCGGGTTTTGCGAATGCAGGTGGATGGGTTGGATCACCTTTGGTGATCCAACCGCACAGGTGGAAATATTTTCCACCTGTGTCGCATAAAAAAGACTGCCGCGGCACGGGACGCGGCAGTCTTGTAATTCCGTCAGGCAGGCTCCGCATGAAGCCTGCAGAATGATTATTCCGTTTCTGCCATCGCTCCTGACATATCAGACAGGGACAGGGTGGTCTCAACCTCGGCCGCAAGAGCCTCCGCAGGGATCTCGATATCCGCCGGAACATCACTGAAGCTCACGCTGTAATTCAGCGCATTGGCCGTCACGCCAATCTGGGGCATCTCCTGGCTGCCATCTCCGGAGAGCATCATGGAACCCAGCATCTGTCCGATCGTTGAGAAATCGCTTCCGGACATGTCTACAGACCCGTAAACCGGCGTAAAGGAATCCACGCTGCAGTCAGTCACCGCGTCTACGCGAAGACCGGAAAACAGCATCTGGAAGGCAGAAAGGGCAGACTCATCAATCCCTGCATTCGGAACCGCTCCGACCACCTCGGACACAACACTGTACAGTGTATCACCGTCGATCGTCTGAGAAAGCTCATAGCAGTCAACACCGTTGACATTCACTGCATCCTCCTCAAGCGTCATGCCGGCTATCATCTGCTCCTGGAGGGACGAAAGATCTATCCCCATCTGTTCGCCCGCCGCGGAGGCATCTCCGCTCAGGGAAGCCTTCAGCGTCTGGGTAAGCTGCGCCAGATCCTCCGCCGGTATCTGAGCAGCATGCCATCCGGTATCCTCTCCTTCAGGTATACGGACATAGGCGATCCCGGTACCGTCTTCCTGGCCCATGACGTACATCTCCATCTCAATGCCGCCCGCCATGCCCATGGCCGAGGCGTCACCAGACGCGCTTCCGCTTAATGCCATCTGGAAGGGTTCCTCAATCAGAGTTACTGTATAGTTCATCGAGCCCGAAATCGGAAGTGACTGTGTCTCCCCTCCGGCCGAGATGTCTATGGTAACATCCGCAGTTCCCTGCACGTTGGCATTCAGTCCGCCCATTGAGGCAAGTGCCTCCTGCATATTCTTCTGGACATCCTCTGCCGTAAGAGATGAGTCGAATCCCGACAGAAGCAGGAAGGACATGGATGCCGCAGCGGCAGAAGCAAGCAGTCTGTTTCTGAAACTCTTTTTCATAATCAAATTCTCCTTACATAAAAAACCGGACTGTCATTAGGATCTGTCCTTATCGAAGCTCCCCGTGCTCTCGCAGATATCTTATCACAGGCATGAATTCAAGTCGATCATTTCCTTCTGTAAATCATACGCCTGAACTGTAACTATAGCAAACGACAAAGTTCTTTTTACTTTGTCGTTTGCTGCGCCGGATTCGCGACGCGAAGCTAGTCCTTTAGGGCGCCGCCGTCAGTTGGCATATTTCCTTTGCGAATCCGTGCGCATCCGGCCGGAGGCACTATAGTCAACGTCAAAAAATTTTGACGTTGACTATAAGTCACACCTCAGCCGCCGGGACGGCGGATGACTGTTACCTGCAACAGTATTACAAGTACTGCCGAAGCGTATCCGCTCCGGCAGTATCCGACATTCCATATTTAATTATTTGTTTTCAAACCGATCTACTTCGCGTAATCAACAACTCTTGATTCCCGGATCAGGCTTACCTTGACCTGGCCCGGATATTCCAGTTCTGATTCGATCTGCCTGGCAACATCCCTCGCCAGGAAAGTCATGTCCGCATCGCTGATCTGTTCAGGAACGACCATTACACGAATCTCTCTGCCTGCCTGAATGGCAAATGACTTGTCAACTCCCTTGAAGGAATTGGCGATATCTTCTAATTG
>ONVT01000225.1 GCA_900321365.1 uncultured Eubacteriales bacterium
GCGATGGCGGCTCTCTGCTGCTGCCCGCCGGACAGCTGTGCCGGAACCTTGGAGGCCTGCGAACCGACGCCGACCCGCTCGAGCAGGCGCATCGCCTCTTCTCTTGCCTCCTTCTTCGGCGTATGAAGAACATCGACAGGGCCAAGCGTCACGTTGTCCAGGATCGTCTTGTGGGCGAACAGGTTGAAGGACTGGAAGACCATGCCGATCTGTGCTCTCAGGGCGGCGAGCTCCTTCCCCTCCTGCGGGAGAGGCTTTCCTTCAAACAGAATCTCCCCGGAATCAATGGTTTCCAGCCGGTTGATGGTGCGGCAGAGCGTTGACTTCCCGGAGCCTGACGGCCCGATGACCACCACAACCTCCCCTTTATTCACGCTCAGGTTGATATCCTTCAGGACATGAAGGGAGCCGAAGTGCTTGTCGACGTGCCTGAGCTCGATGACGGGCCGGGCGGAGTTGCTCTGGACATTTGTTTCTTTCATAAGTACGGTTCCTCATGTTCCTCAAACTTTGGGACTGCAGGTTGTCGATGATATCATCGCCATTCGGATCCTTGTGACCTCGGCTGTGCATGATAAGCACACTGAAGTGAAAGTTTTCTGCGGTTCAAAGCTTTGCTGAATGGATCCCTTTGACTTCAGCTGTGCATGGAAAGCACAACGAAATCAGGAATATCTGTGGATCAAAGCTTCTCCGCGCCTGCCTTCTGCCTTGCGGCGATGGAGTCGGACAGGCGGTTCAGCAGGAAGTTGACCAGGATGTAGATCACGGCAACCACCAGATAGACAGACAGCAGGGCATCATAGTTGGAGATCAGGACCTTCGCGTTCTGCATCAGATCAGGGAAATTGACGACATAGGCAAAGGTCGTATCCTTCACCACGATGACCAGTTCGGCGATCAGGGCCGGGATCACATAACGGATCGCCTGGGGAAATACTACCTTGAGGAAGACGCTTCCGTCCCGCATGCCCAGGGAAAGGGCGGCCTCTGTCTGCCCCTTCGGAACCGCGTTTACGCCGGAGCGCAGTACTTCTGCGACCACTCCGCAGGCGGAGATTGCCACCGGGATGGAAATCTTCCAGAAGGCATTCATCTGAATACCGAACTGGGGGACCACCAGGAAGAAGAAGTAGATAAAGAGCAGCGTCGGAACACCTCTGGTGAATTCTACCAGAGCGGTGCAGATGCCTCGCAGGACTGTGTGTCGGCTGATACGTCCGAGCATCAGGAAGAACCCCGCCGCGAAGGCGAGGATGCCCGCCATGACAGCGGCCTCCAGGGTTCCGAGAAGGCCCTTGCCCAGGAAGGTCCATGTGGTCAGCCTGGTGAAGAAAGACCAGTATTTCGAATCCAGCTGTCCCGTGACATAGAACCTGTAAATGACAGCGGCCGCAAGAGCCGCGATCGCCGCGAGGGAAATGCCGGTGACAATACGGATCAGGCGCTTTGTCTTTGGCCCGGACTCTTCGAAGAGCATGTCGCGGGCGGTCAGAGGGCGTGTACTCATCTCAGGATCCTCACTTTTCTGTCAATCCGGTGCCCGATCTGTCCGATCACAACAGCAGTTGCGCAGTAGAGTGACGCGGAGATCAGGAATGCCAGCACGCCGCCTACGGCGTGGGTATTGATGTGGGAGACAAGGCCGGTCAGCTCTCTCGGCTTCATCGGAACCTGCGACGCGAGGGCTGTCGTGAGCATGGTCGCGGTCAGCAGGTTTGTCAGGGGAAGCACGCTGGAGCGCAGCGCCTGCGGGATGACGATCCTGCGGATGATCATCGGAAATGTCATCCCGAGGGATCGTGCCGCCTCGATCTGACCGGGCGCGATCGTGTTGATTCCAGCCATCAGGTATTCCGAGCAGAATGCGGAGGGGATCAGGGACGCGGCGATGGTTACGCAGGCGAAGTAAGACAGCAGTACGTTCAGGTAGGGAAGCGCATAAACCAGAATGATCAGCAGGCATGCCCCGGGAATGTTCCGGAAGATCTGTACATAGATGTCAGCGAAGATCCGAAGCGGTCGGATGGGACTGACACGGAAGACAGTGACCAGGATGCCGATCAGAAGCGCGGCCGAAAAGCAGATGGCAGTCAGCTTCCAGGTGGTCAGCAGCGCGATCACATATTCCTCTCCATATTGTTCGAGGAGCTGGGAGATACTCATGGGAAACCTCCGGGTGTTATACTGGTTAACCTTAGCGATTTCCAAGCGTCAGCGCCGGAAAGCGCTTAGTTTAGAAACATCTTATGCTTATTGCGCCCGGGCGCGTGGCAGAAAAACTACTCATTACAAGTCACACCCCCGCAGCCGCAAGGGCGGCGGGGGTGTGACTTATTACAATTACTGTCAGCGTCAGAATTCTTTTGATGTCATTTTCTAAATCAATCATCGTTGTCGTCATCGTCATCATCATCGACCACCGGAGCCTTCGGAGCCTGTGTGATGCCGGTGCGATCGCCAAGGCTGATCTGCCACAGCTGTTCCCAGACACCATCCTCGATGACATCCTCCAGGAAGTCATTGACAAACTCGACACCGTCCGATCCGAGAGGAAGTCCGACACCGTAGTTATCTTCCGGTCCGAACTGCTCGCCCGCGATCTCGTAGGTATCCGGATTCTTGACGATCGCGTTCAGCAGAAGGGTGTAGTCAGTGACGTATGCGTCCACGCGTCCCTGCTCAAGGGCGGTGCGGGCCTCCTGGTCCGTTTCGAATTCCTGGATCTCCACATCCTCGGGAGCATACTCCGCGAGAATGTCAGGACCGGTGGAGCCTGCCTGTGTCGCGACGATCTTTCCGCCCAGGTCGTCAACGCC
>ONVT01000091.1 GCA_900321365.1 uncultured Eubacteriales bacterium
ACCGCGGTATATGCGGTTAAACTAAGCGCTTTCCGGCGCTGACGCTTGGAAATCGCTAAGGTTAACCAGTATAACGTCTTCTCCGACAGCACATGGCAGGAAACACTCAACCCGATTTCGTTTGCTCACTGCTCCCGGAACACGATCTCTCCGGTTGCAGGATCCATGCTCTCAATGATGGCCAGCGACTCCACGCGGATCCCCTTCCCGCGGATCAGGTTCCCGCCGGTCTGCTGGGACTTCTCGATCGCAATGCCGACGCCCTCCACTGTCGCCCCGGCAGAGCGGATCAGGTCGATCAGACCGCTGACCGCGCACCCGTTCGCCAGGAAGTCGTCGATAATCAGGATATGGTCTTCACTGCTGAGGAACTTTTTGGATACCAGTACGTCATAGACTCTCTTGTGCGTAAAAGACTCGATCTTTGTCGTATAGATCTCACCGTCAAGGTTCACGCTCTGCGCCTTCTTCGCAAATACCACCGGAACGTGGAAATGCTGGGCTGCGATCACGGCTATTCCGATCCCGGACGCCTCGATCGTCAGGATCTTATTGACCGGACGGTCAGAAAACAGACGGCAGAATTCCTTTCCCATCTCATTGAACAGTTCGACATCCATCTGATGATTCAGGAAACTGTCCACCTTGAGAATATTTCCCTCCTTGACTACTCCGTCCCTCCTGATACGCTCTTCCAGCAGTTTCATTCAGCAGACCCTCCTTTCTGATCATTTGTCAAAGCAACTGGTGAAATGGTGACTATAACTGATGCATAGTGTAAACGGCAGGATAAATCCTGCCGTTTCTCTTTCCTCTTGTGTTATTCCTCAGACTCCGTTTCAACCGTAATCTCGGTCTCATACGTCACTTCCATCTGAAGCTCCGTCTCAACGATCGAAGATGTTCCGGTATCGCCTTCCGTCTCGGGGACCACCGGAGCGGTATAGCTGCGCTCCTTCAGGATCTCACCAAGCTTCTGGGAATCTGTTTCGAACTTCTCATCCGCCATCCACTGTGCATAGACTTCATCGATCTTCTCGTTCTTCCGCTCCTCGATGATCTCCTCCTTCTTTTCCGCGGTCGCCTCCTCATCAAAGGCATCCGCCACATAGAGGATATACCAGGAATCATCCACCTCGACGAGCTCCTGCACAAGCGTGCCATCCTCAAGGTCATTCGTCGCCTCGATGATCGCCGCGTCCGGATAGGTATCATCCTTTCCGAACGTGTAGCTGGAAGCCGTCACGCCGGTCACGCCTTCCTCCAGGAAACGGTCATATGCCTCTTCGAAGGTCTCCTTTGAGCTCTTAAGCGCCTCAAGCTCCTCCTCGGCCATCGCATGATACTTCTCGCGCGCCTCAGCCATCGCCGGGTCTTCGCTCTCCGTTTCCACTGCGGCCTGCTCCGCTTCCGTTTCAGCCGGTTCTGCCTCCGTCTGGGCTTTCGCAGTCTCCGTCTCCCCGGAAGATCTGGTCTTCCCGGCCGGCTCCGTCTCTACGGCAGCTGTATCAGCCTCGGTTTCAGCGGTGTTCTCCAGAGCCGCCTCGGTCTGGGCCGCATCTTCCTCAGTCTCAGCTTCCGTCTCAGCTTCTGTGGACGGTGTATACTTAATGTATTCGACCATCCTCTGGGCTGCTTCTTCGTCAGGCACATCCGTATCGACGTCGGCCGTCATGGCTTCCTCAACCTTCGCTTTGATCGTGCTGAGGGTCAGGAAACGTTCCACAACCTCCTGCGTCGCGCTCATGGAAGCAAGAGCCTCCTTGTCGTTGTCCGCAATAAACTTCGACGCGGCGTCCGTGATCTGCTTCTTCTCCTCATCCGTCAGGGAGACATCGTAATCCGCGGCATGCTCCTCAACAAGGAGAAGCTTCTCGATCTCCTCACCGACAGTCGCTTTGAAATTATCCCAGGTGGTGTTGCCGAGTCCCTGGCCGTCATCCATCGACCAGATATCCTGCTGCATCATCGATGCATAGTAGGCATAGATATCATCCAGTGTGGACTGTTCATAGCGGAGCACAAAATTCGCGAAATCTCCGTCAACCTTCTTGCCGTTAAATGTAAAAGCCGAAATCGCTTCCGTCTTCTTTCCGCATCCGCTCAGGGCACCCGCGCACATCACAGTCGCAAGGACAATCGCCGCGCCCTTCTTCCAAACTTTTCCCATTGCCTTCTTCTCCTTCTTGATTCCAGTTATATCCCGCAGGACACCCGCTTATTATAAAGTGTTTGCACTGGAACTTCAACCGTAAATCTGCATTTTGCCCGGACGGGTTACAAGTCACACCCCCGCCACCCGCGGTTGAAGGACCGCCTCCGCGAGCCACCAGCGCCCGCTCCCGCCAGGCTAACTGCTAACTCCGACTAAGCGTCCGGTGGATTCGTATCGCGTATCACTCTTCCCCCGGCCGCTAAGTCTCCGTAAGCAGTGGATCCTGGCGACGCTCCTGCTATGGTGTCTCGCGGAGGCGGTCCCTCAACCGCGGATGGCGGGGTGCGACTTGTAACCCGCCCGACAGAAACTATGATTCCGGAATCAGCAGTTCCGCCTTCATGTCGCGCAGCAGTTTCTCC
>ONVT01000341.1 GCA_900321365.1 uncultured Eubacteriales bacterium
AGAATTTTGGCATTATTTACTTTGCGCATAGCGGAGAGGCTGAAATAGAGGTACGCACCATGGAAATATAGAGGAAACTGTATCAGCGGCTCATGGACTGGAAAACTGGGACGAAGGGGACGATTTTGTCTGTCTTCGTAACGTGCCTGATGCGGCTTGTGCCGCAGGTATCATGAAATCCGGCACCGAACCTGAATTCCAGAAAGAGGAGGAGGACAGCAGTCAGGAGGGGCTTATCGCCCCTCCTGACTGCTTATACATGGAGACGGATAATCCATAACATGAAATTTATGCTCAGATCCCCAGCATCTCACTGTAAGCGCGCAGCGCGCCGTCCATATTGCCAGACAGCACCTTCTTCGCAAGCGTCTTCCCGAGCTGGACGCCTTCCTGGTCGAAGCTGTTCACGTTCCACACAAAGCCCTGGAACATCACCTTGTTTTCAAAATGCGCAAGCAGTGCGCCGAGGGCGGCCGGCGTGAGCTTCTCGCCGACGATAATGCTCGACGGACGTCCTCCGTCAAAATTCTTGTTCGCGTTCTCGTCCTTTTTCCCGCAGGCAAATGCCATGATCTGGGCCGCCACATTTGCGCCGAGCTTCTGCTGACTGGTCGAATCCTCGATGACAACGTCATTTCCGATCTGACTGTTTTTAAACCCGATGAACTGCAGCGGAACAATGTCGGTTCCCTGGTGCAGCAGCTGATAGAAGCTGTGCTGTCCGTTCGTGCCCGGCTCACCGAAGATGATCGGTCCGGTCTGGTAGCCGAGCGGCTCCCCGAACCGGTTCACACTCTTGCCGTTGGACTCCATGTCCAGCTGCTGCAGGTGCGCCGGGAAGCGGCTAAGCGCCTGGGAATAGGGAAGCACCGCCGTCGTCTCATAGCCTTCGACGCTGCGCTCATAGACGCCGATCAGGGCATCCAGAAGATCCGGATTCTCCGTCAGTTTCCTGTTCTTCGCCAGGGCGTCCTCAGCGGCCGCGCCGTCCAGAATCTCCTGATAGACATCCCCGCCGAACGCAAGAGAGAGCACCGCCGCGCCGACGACAGAAGAGGAGCTGTATCGTCCGCCGATATAGTCATCCATAAAAAATGCATCCAGATACGCGTCGCTCTTTGCCAGCGGCGAGGTCTCACTCGTGCAGGCGATCATATGCTTTGCCGGATCCAGCCCTTCCTTCTTCAGGGCGTCCATCACGAACTCTCCGTTGGTCAGCGTCTCGAGAGTTGTCCCGGACTTCGACACCATGATGAACATTGTGTGCGCCGCGTCCAGTCCCATCAGGACAGCCGACGCATCGTCCGGATCCACGTTCGAAATAAAGCGCGCCTCCATCTTCAACTTTCCCTGTGCCAGTGCCCAGTTCTCAAGGGCAATATACAGGGCTCTCGGCCCAAGGTCGCTGCCGCCGATGCCGATCTGGCAGACCGTCGTGAACTTCTCGCCCTTTTCATTCGCGATCTCTCCACTGTGTACCTTCGCCGCGAATTCCGCGCACCGCCTCGTCTGTTCCTCGTAAAATGTCCTCTTGTTGACTCCGTCAACCACGACATCTTCCCCGAGCTGTCCCCTGCACAGCTGATGCAGGACCAGGCGGTTCTCCCCGGTGTTGACACGCTCACCGTTGTAGAGCACCTCGTATTTTTCCAGGAGCTGCTGCTCCTTCGCCAGCGCTTCCAGTGCCTCAAGCACCTCGTCATCAACCTGCTTCGCGGCATAGCTGTAGGACAGCCCCGCGGCCATCGGGCAGACATACGCCTTTACGCGCTCCGCGGCCTCCGAGCCGTCCAGCGCATTTTTAATGTCCACCTTCCCCTTCATGGACTGCAGCTTTTTAAATGATTCCAGTGTATCCAGATTCTTCCAATCTGCCATGTTGTTTCCTCCGATTTCCCTGCATATGTCGATTCATCTGTCTGACTAAAGCTGATTACTGTTTTTCGACACTATACTGTTCTTTTAATTCATTCTGTCAGGAGCGTACGGCCGTCTTCAGCGCCACCTCCATCATCTCATGGAATCCCTCGCGTACATGCTGCGGATCAAGATGCTCACCCGTAAACACATGATCCGAAATCTGGAACATCCCCAGTGCCTTCTTGTGCAGGCGCATCGCAGTCAGGTAAAGGCCGGAGGATTCCATCTCCACAGCAAGAATTCCGAGATCCCTTGCTTTCTCGTTGATCTTCGCGTCCGGATCCGGATAGTAGAAGTAGTCCGAGGAAAGGACCGAACCGACCGCGGTCTTCACATTCATCTCCTCTGCGATGTCGACCGCTCGCTTCAGAAGCTCCCAGGTCGCACACGGCGCCACATGTCCGGGCATCGCCAGGCAGTCGGAGTACGCGGATGTGCTGGATGCCGTCATCGCCAGAACCAGGTCACGTATTTTGACGTCATCGCCGATCCCGCCGGCACTTCCGATCCGGATGATCGACTCCACGCCGAAGAAGCTGTAGAGCTCTGTCGCGTAAAGCGTGATGGACGGAATACCCATTCCGCTTCCCATGACGGACACTTCTTTCCCTTCATACAGTCCGGTATATCCGAGCATACCCCGCACATCGTTAAAGAGAACCGGGTTCTCAAGATACGTCTCCGCGACAAACTTCGCGCGCAGCGGATCCCCTGGCATCAGGACACATTTCGCGATATGCGTTCCGTCCTTGATCTGTATGCACATTGATGGTGATGTCTGACCCATGATCATTTCCTCCTCTTCGGTTTTTAACTCTTTTCCTGAGAACTGTAGCTTATTTCCATCGCTGACGCCTGTTCTCCTCTGATAATAGCGGTTTGCGGAGAAAATGTCCAT
>ONVT01000088.1 GCA_900321365.1 uncultured Eubacteriales bacterium
AGTGGCTGCCGGTGTTGAATCAGCAAACAAGAGGAACCTTTATGGATCAGAATCAGAAAACACAGATTCCCGTGATAGAGATTGATCATGTCAGCAAACGTTTCGCGAAAGTGCTGGCCAATGACGATGTCTCAATCGTGCTGAACAGGGGGGAGGTCGTAGCGCTGCTTGGCGAGAACGGCGCCGGAAAGAGCACGATCATGAACATCCTGTACGGGATTTACCATATGACATCCGGGCAGATCCGGGTTGACGGAATCAGGCAGAACATCCATGCCCCAAAGGACGCGATGGCGCTTGGCATCTCCATGATCCAGCAGCATTTTTCCCTTGTCGGGGCTCATACCGTAACGGAAAATATAATCCTTGGCAATGTGAAGGGCAGAATCAATTATGAAGCGGAGGAGAGGAAGGTGCAGGAACTCTCCGACCGCTATCAGTTCGGCGTCAGCGCCAGAGCAAAAGTCGGTGACCTTCCGGTCGGCATGCAGCAGAAGGTAGAGATCATGAAGGCGCTCTACCGGGAGTGCCGTATCCTGATCATGGATGAGCCGACCGCCGTCCTGATGCCGCAGGAGATTGACACGCTGATGGAGTTCATCCGCAGCTTTGTGGCGGAGGGGAATTCCGTTTTCTTCATTACGCATAAGATGAGGGAGGTTATGCAGGTTGCCGACCGGATCGTGATCATGCGGAACGGAAGAGTCAGCGGAACCGTCCAAAAATCAGAAGTTCAGATGTCCGATCTTGCGAGGCTGATGATCGGGCATGATCTCGAAGAACTGAGTCGTTCCGAGCATGATGAAAAGAAAGAGGAGGTTCGCCTGAAGGTGAATCATGTGACCGTTGAGCAAAAAGGAGAAGTGCCTCTTCTTTCAGATATCGATTTCGAGATCCGCGCGGGAGAAATCTTCGGCGTCGCCGGCGTCTCGGGAAATGGGCAGGATTCTCTGTGTGAGCTTCTGTACGGGGCATTGAAGCCCACGTCAGGCACTGTTACGCTGGACGGAAAAGACATCACTTCCCTGAACGTGGCGCAGCATATCGCGCTCGGGATCGGGTACTGCGCGTCCGACCGTTACCGGTACGGGATGGTTTCAGACATGTCACTCTCGGAGAACATGATGCTTAAGTCCAGCTATCTTCACCGCTGGGACAAAAGCGGATGGATCAGCTGGAAGACAGTGGACCGGTATACGCAGGACAAGATTACGCAGTACTCGATCAAAGCACCGGATCCGTCCGTGACGATCGGTTCGCTGTCCGGCGGCAACCAGCAGAAGGCAGTGGTCGCCAGAGAAGTCGATATGGGAAAGAATTTTGTCATCTTCGACCAGCCGACCAGAGGCCTGGACCTGGGCGCGATCAACTACGTGCATAAGACGATCCTGGCTGAACGGGAAGCAGGAAAAAGCATTCTGCTTGTCTCGACAGAGCTGTCCGAAGTCTTTAAACTGTCCGACCGGATCGCCGTAATCTGTGAGGGAAGGTTCATGGGAGTTTTCAAAAACGGAGAGCTGACAACGGAACAGATCGGCATGCTGATGGCAGGTGTGTCAATCGGAGATCTTCCGAAGGACTCGAGCCTGCCGGCTGCAAAAGAAGTACAGGACGGAAAGGAGGACAGCGTCCATGAATAAGAAAGGCGAATTCATAAGGATGATCGTCTGGACTGTCCTGGCTATTATTCTGGGACTTCTGATCTGCTTCCTGTTTCTTCCCCTGATGGGAGTTTCACCGTCGACGGCATTTGCCACTATGGTGACCGGCGTCTTTTCGGACAAGTTCACGATGGGAAATATTCTGATCAAGGCGACGCCGCTGATTCTGACCGGACTTGCATTTTCCTTTACGTATAAAGCGAATCTGTACAACATTGGTGCGCAGGGGCAGTTCTATGTCGGCTGCATGTGTGCGGTCGCCGTATCGCTGAGGCTGGGAGAGAAGCTTCCGGGTCCGGTTGTCCTGATTCTCGCCTGCGCGGCGGGAATGGCAGGAGGCGGCCTGGTCGGATTTCTCATCGGGTTTTTAAAAGCGAAGTGCGGCGCGAATGAATTCCTGGTCAGCATGATGTCGACTTATGTTGTGATCTACCTGCTTCAGTATTCTCTTGGAAGCTGGCTGCAGGAGGACAAGCATGAATATCTGAAAACCAATTCGATCAAGAAGGATGTCTGGCTTCCGAAGATCATCGACGGCACCTCCGTCTCCCTTGGCATTGTAATCGCCGTGGCGGCCGCCGTCATCGTATGGCTGATCCTGTACAGGACAACACTTGGGTTCCGCGTGCGTGTGACCGGACAGAACATCAACGCGGCACGTCTGTCGGGCATCAATCCTCATAAAGAATATATGATCGCCTTCGCGATCTCGGGAGCGATCGCCGGCCTTGCAGGATTTACGGAGATTAACGGAATGCAGCATATGCTGCTGACGGACTTTGAGAGTTCGATCGGAGCTTACGGCATCGGCATCGCGATTATGGCATCCGCGAATCCGATCGGAGTAATCTTTGCGGCGCTCTTGTTCGGGTTCCTTCAGGTGGGAGGAACGGTTCTGTCCCATTCGACGGAAGCGCCGGCCAGTGTGATCGACCTGATGCTCGGAATCGTGATGCTGTTTGTCCTTATGTCCTTCTTCTTCCGGAGAAAAGCAGAGATCCGGGCCATGAAGAAGCGCGCGCTGATAAAGGAGGATTCGTGATGCAGAGTTTTATCAATTTACTTGCCCGTTCTGTGTTTATGAGCACGCCTCTGATTCTCGGCGCCCTGGGAGAAGTGGTGGCGGAGCGTTCCGGAATGATGGTGTGCGCCGTGGAAGGGATCTTCCTGGGCGGTGCCTGGGGCGGATTCGTGGGGGCATACCTGAGTGGAGAGAATCTTCTGATCGGATTCCTCTCAGCGATGGCGGTCGGACTTCTGGTGGCTCTTCTGTACGGAGTCAATACCGTCTATCTTGGACAGCACCAGATTGTCATGGGAACCGCGGTCGCGATTCTGATGGCAGGATTCTGCACATTTTTCTATCGCGTGATCTTCGGGACGCCGACATCGCCTCTGAAGGTGGGTACGCTCAAGACACTGCCGCTGGGACCGCTGGCTAAGATCCCTGTGATCGGACCGATCCTGTTTAACCAGAATATCATCACGTATATTACCTGGATTCTGGTTCCTCTGATCTCGTATTTCATCTTCAAGACCGCGCGCGGCCTGACGCTGCGTTCCTGCGGAGAGAATCCGGAGGCGGTGGATGTCGCGGGAATCAATGTCCGGAGGGTACGGATTCTCGCGGTGGCGTTTGCGGGGATTCTCGGCGGAGTTGCCGGTGCGTATTATTCCCTCTGCAATGTCGGCATGTACACCTCGGAGATCATCAGTGGAAGAGGCTGGATCGCGTTCGGAATCTGTTTCCTCGGCAACTGGAATCCGGTTGGCGTACTGATCTTCGGTGTGGTTTTCGGAATCTGTGACGCACTTGGAAATTATGTGAAGGCCCTGGGAAACAGTGCCCTCCCCAACGAGCTGTTCAGTGCGCTGCCTTATCTTCTTGTCATCGTCATGACTGCGCTGAGACGATCCTTCAATGTGCCGGCGAAGCTTGGCACGAACTATATCAAAGAGGAATAAAAAAGATGACAGCCGATTTAAGCAAAGAGAGAGAACAGCTTGTGCTGGATCTGTGCCGGAACCTGATACGGACGCGGTCTTATTCCGGAGAGGAACGAAGCGTCGCCCTGCTGCTGAAGGAGTTCTTCCTGCAAAACGGATACGACGAGGTTTACGCGGACGAATACGGAAACATGACCGGCATCATAAAGGGATCCAGGCCGGGACCGACGATTGTGTTCGACGGACATATGGACACAGTGCCGGTACAGGATCCGGATGCATGGACCCGGGATCCTTTTGGCGCTCAGATCAGGGACGGTATGCTTTACGGGCGCGGCACATCTGACATGAAATGCGCCCTTGCATGCATGGCTGCGGCGGGAGCATTTTTCGCGAAGGACACCCGGAAGGAATTTTCCGGGCGGATCTGTGTTGCGGGAATTGTACAGGAAGAGTGCTTTGAAGGAGTCGCGTCGAGGGCCGTGAGCAAGGCGCTGAAACCTGACCTGGTTATCATCGGAGAGTCCTCTGATCTGAACCTGAAGATTGGGCAGAGGGGAAGGGCGGAGATCCTTCTGGAGACCTTCGGGGTCCCGGCCCACAGTTCCAATCCGGACAAGGGTGTCAACGCGGTCTACTCCATGTGCAGGGCGGTGGAGAAGATCCGCGCGATGGAAGCACCCTCGCATGAATTCCTCGGAAAAGGAATTCTGGAGCTGACCGATATCAAATCTCTTCCTTACCCCGGAAAATCGGTCGTGCCGGAATACTGTGCCGCGACGTATGACCGCAGGCTTCTGGTGGGGGAAACAAAAGAGAGCGTTCTGGCACCGGTTCAGAAGATTCTGGACGAGCTGCGCCAGGCGGATCCGTCCTTCCGGGGAAAAGTCTCCTATTCCTGCGGTGAGGAAACCTGCTATACAGGGGAGAAGATCCGTGCGCAGCGTTTCTTCCCGGCGTGGCTTCTGGAGAGGGACCATCCGGTGGTAAAGCGCATGATGGACAGTTTTCATTCTCATGGATTTGACCCGGAGGTGACAAAGTACAGCTTCTGCACGAACGGCAGTCACTACTGCGGGGAGGCCGGGATTCCGACTCTCGGTATGGGTCCGTCCTCGGAAAACATCGCGCACACGATCGATGAGCATGTGCCCGTCTGGCAGCTTTTAGCGGTGACGCAGATCTACATGTGGATGATGGAAGGGGAGACTTCCGCCTCTGTGAGCATTTGCTGACGACGAGGAAAAGTCATGCACTCTCAAAAGAAAATCCTGCGCAATAAGCACAAGTAATTTCGTGACAGCTCCTTACGAAAAGAAAGGCGGTAAATTGCCATGATGAATATGCTTGAAGAAGCTATTATATACGCAACGATCATGCACCAGGGAAAGATCAGGAAGTTCAGCAGCAGTCCTTATATCCTCCATCCGATCGAGGTGGCGCAGATTCTGTCCACCCTGACGGATGATCAGGAAATTATTACAGCCGGGATTCTGCATGACATTGTGGAAGGTACGGATGGCACACTCATGGAACTGGAAAAGAGGTTCGGAAAAAGGGTGGCCATGCTTGTTTCCGCTGACTCGGAAAATGAATATGCGGGGGAAGCAAGGAGCGCATCCTGGAAACGGCGTAAGGAAGAATCCCTGGATGTTCTGAAGAAAAGTGAAGATATCGGGGTACAGATGCTCTGGCTCGCGGATCAGCTTGCGAATATCCGGTCTCTGGCAGGTATCTACTCTGAGAAGGGGGAAGGATTATGGGAAGAGCTGGATCAGAGAGACCCTGACCTGCAGTGCTGGTATTACCGCAGTGTCGCCGAAACCGTGGAGCTTGAGCTTAACAGGACCGGGGCGTTTAAGGAATATATCAAGCATATCAACTTCATCTGGCCCGGAACCTTTGATACGGAAAAGACACGGTACAGGAAATATAAAGAAATATCCATTGAGGGATGCAAAAAACTTGGATGGGGTGCCAAGGGCACGGTGTACCGTTATGATGATGAGATGATCGTGAAGGTGTTTAACCGGAATAATACCTATCATGACGTGGAGCGGGAAATTGCCCAGAGCCGCAAGGCATTTATTCTCGGGATTCCCACGGCGATATCATTTGGGATTGTATCGGTTGGCAGCCAGTATGGGGCAATGTATGAACTGCTGGATTCGGAAACGATGTCGGATTGTATTGCCAAAGATCCGAAGCGCGTGGAAGCTTATGCGGACATCATGGCCGAGCTGGCGGAAACGATCCACAGCATTTCGGTCACGGAGGACGATGGTTTTCCGAGTGTAACGGGCAGGCTGCTTGGTTATATCAGCGGAGGGATTGCATATGAGGATGAATCTCTCGCAGAAAAATGCAGGAAACTGATTGAATCTCTCCCTGCAGTGGATACGCTTGTCCACGGTGATTTCCATACAGGCAACGTGTTCCTGCTGAACGGGGAGCCGCTTCTCATTGATATGGACAGGGTTTCTATGGGACATCCCATTGTGGAGATCAGCGACCTCTGTTATTTCTATGTGGTCCTGGGAGAGGATGATCCGGGCGTTGTTGAGCGATTCATGGGCTTTTCCTATCAGACCGCCATAAAGTTTTTCGATCGTTTCCTCAGACAGTATCTGAAAACAGAGGATGAGGACAGGCTGAGGGAAGTGAAAGAAAAGGCGTCTCTTTTGTGCTATATCCGGATGATCAATAAGATCCATAAAAAGAAGGAGTTGTCTGAGAGCGACCGGGAAGTGATAAAAAAGTATATGGAGCGGGTCGACAGGATGCTCAGGACAATAGATTCCCTGGCATTCTAATGTGAGGAAGCAGGAGAGCGTTATGGCTTATTCGGCATTGGAAAAGATGCGGTTGTTAAACAGGCAGAGATTCGGAAAGGATACAGGACCTTTTCAGCCTGTACTGTCTGACGAAGCCAGGACCGGCTTCGATCTGAAATCTGCAGTTTTGCGCTTTCTGCACGAAAGATGCGAGGATCTGCTTTTTGACGCGCAGATCGAAGAGGAAGAGGAACTCTCAGGGATCTACCGCGGCACAAGCATTGCACCGAACCAGATACCGTATAACATGCAGATGGACATCAACAGGCTGTGTCTGGAGAGGGAACTGGAGAGGTTCATGGATTCCGGCGCAACGCAGGATGCATACAGTGTCTACTACTGTTTTATGGAGATCTTTTTCGGAAGCTACGGAAAATCGAAAAAGATAATCGAGCTGCTCAGCGAATATGAATCCAACGGCAGTTCTCTTCTGATGAAGCACCGGGATCATTTTTCCCATTCGGTGTACGTTTTCGTGCTGGGGCTTGCGATCTATGAGACAAATGAAAACTTCCGCAGGGCGTTTGACAGCTTTTATCATTTTACCCCGGATGCAGATCATCCGGAAGAATCCAAAAAGGCGGCGCATTTTTTCCTGGAATACTGGGGAATGACCGCCTTGTTTCATGATGTCGGCTATCCTTTTGAGCTGACATTTGAACAGGTGATTTCCTTCTTTGAAGCCGGTGATGACGACCGCGGGAAGAATACCCCTTTCATTGTTTACAAAAACATGAAAACAATGACTGAGCTGGGGCCGCAGGCGCAGGAGCTCTTCAGGAAGATGTACGGGAGAAGCTTTCAGACCGTTGATGAAGTGATGGCCTGCGACCTTACTCTGAAGTTTGGGAAGACCTATGGGTTTACAGAGGATGCCCTGCTGAAAGTCCTCAAAAAGAAGCCTGTCTCACCGGAGAGCTTTTGCTATTACATGGATCATGCCTACTTCAGCACGCTCTGCCTGTTCCACGAATTGAGTGTAGCGATGGAAATTGATACAGGCGAAAACGGTTCTTCGCGTCCGCAGGAGTTTAGCGCTGCCCATATAGACGCGCTGAGTGCCATTCTTCTTCACTACGATCTGTTCACGTATTCGATCGCCTCAGGCGAGGCGGCAACGAAGTCGACTCTGTCGATGGACCTTCACCCTATGGCGTGGCTTCTGATGCTGTGCGACGAGCTTCAGTGCTGGGACCGCACTGCATACGGACGCAATTCCAGAAATGAATTACATCCTATGGCTGTGGATTTTGATTTCAGTGATAACCGACTCATCGCAAGATACAAATACGATGAGACGGAACAGGAAAAGATTGACGCTTACTTATGGGCTTATGTAGAGTGGAAACGGGACGGCTGTCAGGGAAATGCGCCAAAACTGAAGGCTTACAGCGAAATGGCAAACGCAGAGAACAGCTTTGTCAGAAGTATTGAAGAAATCGTTGATACTGCCGGTATTCCGATTACGGTTGTGTGCGATATCGCGCCGGTTGACAGGGGCAGCAAGCATATATACCTTTCCGACAGCAGTTTTCTTCACATGCATGACTTCGCGGTAGTTCTGAACGCCCGCCATGCCCATGAAGGTGATGTGGATGAGGTTGAGAGCTCCACGATGGAAAAAGAATTCTCGGAACTGTCGCTGGAATACAAATTGTCCAGTATTAATCAGGTGAAGAGTTTCAGCCGGTATCTGAATGCCATTCACTGCTTCTACACGGACCGGCAGGTGGATTTCGACATACTGGAGGAATTTTCGCCGGAAGAGATTGCATGCATTGCGCCGATGGAGCATGAACGGTGGGTGCGGGAACATCAGTCGATGGGGTGGAAAAGTGATGATTTTTATGAACATGTACCGGTGCCGCGGGAGGTCTGTGAAGAGGAGTACCGCTTAGCACTTCGTGAGCAGACACGCTGCCATGCGATGGCAGTGGATGGAGAGCTGACAGAAGAGAAGATACTCCGGCACTACCGGGACTGTCTGCCTGAAAGTGAGAAAGAGAAGGATTTTCAGCCTTTCAACTGTATGCTGAGGCTGATCAGAAGGTTTGACGGGCTGCGTATCTACCGGTTTGCAACAGATAATACCCGGGAGTGACAAAAAAACAGCCCCACCCGTATACAAGAACCCGGGAGGGGCTGTCTTTTGTGCATCTTGTGTATTCAGTTATCATTTCCTACATATTCGGAACCGCCGAAACCAAGGATGATACGGCCAATCGGTCCGAGAATGATCAGCACAAGACCCATGCCGATACCATGGCCAAATGCCGAGGAAAGCTTAAAGGACTGTACAATGTGCAGAATAAGCGCAATGATGCCGCAGATACCGGCAACGATCACCTTCCACGTGGGAGCGCCTTCGCCGGACGACAGAACACTGCCGACAATGGACGTCACCATGAAGAGCAGGCCATAGAGTCCGCTCCAGCAGATGTCATATTCCACATAAGTGTTAAGAATCGGAATGATGGACATCCAGCCGGGCCTGTCCGCCTTGCTGAAGATTTTCCAGTCCGCAACAATCTGAAGGATGAACCATACCAGTTCAAAGATCAGGATGGCAGTCAATGAGAAGGCAATGATTCCGCCGACAACGCCGGCCGCAGCAGCTGCCTGTGAAACCGCCGGGTCTGCCGTTGCCGGAGCACTTTCCAGTAATACCATAATTATTTCCCCTTTCCAAAATGTTAAAAATACACAACGCAGGAAATTATACACTCGTTGCTGCCGGGAAATCAAGCATTTTTTTCACTGCGCTTTACAGGCCGCACTCCCGCCACCCCCGCGGCTGCGGAACCGCCTCTGCGAGCCACCAGCGCCCGCTCCCGCTGAGCTAACTGCTAACTCCGACTAAGCGTCCGGGTGATTCGTATCGCGTATCACTCTTCCCCCGGACGCTAAGTCTCCGTAAGCAGTGGATCTCAGCGACGCTCCTGCTATGGTGTCTTGCAGAGGCGGTTCCGCAGCCGCGAGGGTGGCTTGTTACCTCAGAAAAGGGCTCAGAAAAAAGGTTGTACGGTATTGTATTTTCTGCTTTCAGTGATTATAATA
>ONVT01000246.1 GCA_900321365.1 uncultured Eubacteriales bacterium
CATCGCGTCGGAAATCGGGAAGGATACCCAGCTCCTGCGCGCCTGCGCGTCCAGGTTCCAGCTGCTCCCTGCCCTGGAAATGCTCGAGCTGTTCGACTCCATCGGTTTCTCCACGCCTGCCCACATCCCCGATCTCTTCCCGGCTGCCCGCAGCATTAAGAGACACTTCATCATCCATGTCGGCGGGACAAATACCGGCAAGACTTACGATTCCATGAAAATGATGGCCCAGGCTCCGTCCGGCGTCTACCTCAGCCCCCTGCGCATGCTCGCCTATGAGGGGCGTGAAGTCATACGCGGTTACGGCGTGCCGTGTTCATTTGCAACCGGTGAGGAAAAAGAGCTGGAGCCCGGTGCGAAGCACATCTCCGAGACTATCGGGATGCTGGATTACAACCGGCCCTACGACTGCGCGGTGATCGACGAATGCCAGCTCATTTCCGGAGAAGACGGTTCTCTCTATACCAATGCCATCCTCGGCGTCAACGCGAAGACGGTCTGTGTCTGCTGTGCCTACAGCGGTCTGGACATCACGAAGCGGCTGATCGAACTGTGTTCTGACACGTGGGAGGTGATCGAACACCACAGAACCAGCGAGCTCAGATTCGAGGAGACGCCCTTCGAGGGCCCGAGGAAAAATGACGCCTACATCGTCTTCTCTCGGCTGGGCGCGCACCAGATGGCGGAATGGCTCGAGGAGAGGGGGATGACGCCGTCCATCGTGTATGGCAAGCTGCCCTACGAGGTCAAGATGGAGGAGGCGAGGAAGTTCGAGGACGGGCAGACCGACTGCCTGGTGGCCACCGACGCGATCGCCATCGGCCAGAACTACAATATTGAGCGGATCGTTTTCCGCGATATCACGAAGTTCATCAACCGCAGGGAGATCCGTCTGGATTCCCAGACCGTCAAACAGGTCGCGGGTAGGGCGGGGCGCTACGGAAGATTTCCGGTCGGATATGTCAACACCTGGAGGGAGGCGGACCGCGAGGAGATCCGCCTGAAGCTTTTAGAGGAGGACGTACCGTCCCAGACCGCGCCGCTCGAGCTCCCCGCGTTCCTGGTGGACAAGGAGCTGCCCCTCAGCCTGATCTACCGCGCGTGGACGAGCTCCGAAGCGGGGGAGCCTTTTGTGAAGGCGGACACCACAACGGAACTGTTCATCTGCCGCCTGATCGAGGAGGAGTATCCGTCCATCAGTAAGCTAAGCGAGTACACGCTCGCCTCGCTGCCGCTGGATCTTCGGGACCGGTCGCAGCTTGACCTGCTTCGGAGCCTGCTCGGCGCGATGCTCCGTCCTACTTCGGATGAGGAATGGAAGGCGCTGCTGCCGGACGAGGGCGCCATCCACCAGATGGTAAAGTGGAGGCCTCACCTGCGCGACTGCGAGAAGCTCTGCAGAGACCTGGACCTGGCTTCGAGCTTCTTCTATAAGATCCGGCGGGATGACCTGGCGGAGTATGTGATTCACCTGAAGCCGCCTGTGACGAAGCGGATCGCGGAGATGATGGCGGAGGAGATCCCGGACCACGCGCCGGGGGAGAAGCCGGTGCCTGTGGAGAAGCTGGTGGTTGCGGAGTCAGATGCTGGCGCAGCTGCACCGGAAAAAGAAAAAACATCAGATGAGGAGATTCCGCAGGAAGATACATCCAGGTGGCCGACCGCCTATATCTACGTCAGCGCAACCGGACAGACTGAGCGCAACACAGGACGCTTCCCGGCAGGAGACTGGCAGAAGCTGCAGTCCCGAAAGCTGGAGCAGTCCTTCGGCAACGAAGCCTCCTACATTGACTATTTCTGCTACAAGAAGAAGGACCGCATCCCGGATTACTGCCGCACGGATTCCTACCTGCGCTATACCGTCAAGCTCGATCCGCAGTTCATCGTTGCAGACCAGGGAGCTTACTACCTGGCAGAACGCTTCCTTGTCCTGAAGTCAGATTACAAAGAAGCTGCCTGTTCCGCGCGCCCGAAGACCTACCATAACAGCAGGCGGCACAGAGGGCACAGAAGCAGACGCTGAAGCCGGCCCTTTGGGAAACTGTTATACATGGATGACACTGTTTTGTTTAAAGTGGGTGATTTTTTCATCAGATGTCATGAAGTGCATTCCTTCCGTGACCGCCTGTGCAAGAAGGATCCGGTCAAAAGGATCCCTGTGCTCATCCTCGTTGCGATCCCATATAAGGTGGTTTGCTGACGTGATATGAGCCTCCTTCAGCGTAGATTCTATGAATCCCGCGGCATGGCACATCTCAACAAATTCATCGACAGTGAATTCAAGATTGTTGTGCCGGCTCTTTGCTTTTATGTCTACTTCAAAAACGGAAGCTGTGCTGTAATACAGGTTGTTGCCAGGATCAAGGATCAGGTTCCTTGCCTTTTCTGACAGCCGCCTGTCATTGGTGAGGGCCCATATCACGATATGCGTATCCATGAGGATGTTCATAGGTCACCTCCCGCGAGCATGGCATAGATTTCCGCGTTGTTGGCATCAAAATCATCAGGAGCCCTGAACTTTCCTTCTGCAATGCCGATCCGGTTTGAAACGGGTGTCTCGTGGATGAAAACCATCCTGACCACTGGTTTTCCATTTCTGGATACCGTGATCGAATCCTCCTTGCCGGTTTCCAGAAGGCGAATCAGTTTTGAAAAATCACGTTTTGCCTCCGCTACTTTGACTTGCATGATTACCCCTCCAAAAATAGTTATAATGACCAACATGGTTATTCTGACCATATTTTAACAAAAAACAAGGAAAGTGCAAGCTTATCAAGCGCCGGACGCTCGGAAAATATCATAAACGATCCATGTTGGGGCGCGCAGATTCCAAAAAAGGCAACGGAATCTGCGCCACTTCCACCATGTTCCAGTATGTCATACAAATCCTGCACGTTTTCCTGCACTTTTGTGCCCTGTTCCCCGTTATTTCATTCACACAAGCACGAAACTTGTGCTATACTATACGAGTATTTTTCTGTCCACCGGTCAGAATGGAAGGATCAACACAACCATGAAAGCAATGCGGCTGGGCGATATGCTGGTTTCGCTGAACCTGATTACAGAAGAACAGCTCCAGCAGGCCCTGAATGATCAGAAAGAAACGCATAAGAGACTCGGCGAACAGCTGATCGCTGAAGGTTACATTACGGAAGCACAGCTGATCGATACTCTGCGCGTGCAGCTCGGTATTGACTACATCGATCTTTCGAAGACAGACATCGATCCGACGATGTCCCGCTACGTTCCGAAGGCGCTGGCGAAGAAGTCCCTGATTGTCCCCGTCCAGGTGGCGAAGGGCAACCTGTTCCTGGCGATGGCGGATCCGCTGAACTTCTTCGCGATCGAGGACGCACAGAACGCGTCGAAGCTGAGGATCATCCCGATGATCGCGTCCTCGGCCGCGGTCGAGCACGCCATCTCTGTCCTGTATGGAAATGAAGGCGCTGCCGAGGCCATCGCGCAGATGAGGGAAGAAGCCGGCATCACGGACGAGCAGATCAACAATGCCGTCACGCCCGAGGAGACAGGAGAGAGCGGACCGACGATCCGCCTTGTCAACTCCATCATCGAGCGAGCCCACGTCGAGCATGCGTCCGACATCCATATCGAGCCGACAAAGGGCGATATGGTGATCCGGATGAGGATCGACGGCACGCTGCACAAGATCCTGACCGTGCCGCGTGACATCATGGACTCGGTCATCTCCAGAATCAAGATTATGAGCCGGCTCGACATCGTCGAGAGAAGAGTGCCGCAGGACGGCCGCGCCGTGCTGAAGGTCAAGGGCGTGGACGTGGACATGCGTGTGTCCACGCTCCCGACCATTTACGGCGAGAAGATTGTTATCCGAATCCTAGGCTCCGAGCGGAGCATGCTCAATCGTTCCGCGATCGGTATGCCGGAGAATGAAAACCGCAAGCTTGACCGCCTGTTAGGCTTCACCAGCGGCGTCATCATGATCGTGGGTCCCACCGGTTCCGGTAAGTCCTCCACGATGTACACGCTTGTCCAGGAGCTGCTCAGTGAGGCGACCAACCTGATCACGCTGGAAGACCCGGTCGAGTACAATATCGACGGCGCCACCCAGGTCCAGATCAATGAAAAAGTCGGACTGACATTCGCAAGCGGCCTGAGGGCCATCCTCCGTCAGGACCCGGACATCATCTGCGTCGGTGAGATCCGAGACGGCGAGACGGCAGACATCGCCATGAGAGCCGCCATGACAGGCCATCTGGTCATCACCACCATCCATACCGAGGACGCTGTCTCCGCGATCGACCGGCTCCACGACATGGGAGTGCCGCCATACCTCGTCGCGGGCGGCGTCAGGGGGATCATTTCACAGAGACTGGTGAAGAGAGTCTGCAAGAACTGCACGACCGAATACATGCCCGCCGAGGAGATCTTCGAGATCTCCGGCCTGAAGCCGAAGATCGGGCAGAAATACCTCCACGGAAAGGGCTGCGACTTCTGCTTCGGAAGCGGATACCGCGGAAGAATCGGCGTATTTGAGGTGCTGTGCATGAATGACCGGCTGCGCAAATGCGTTACCAGCGGCGGCGACAAGCAGGAATTCCGCGCACTTGCGCTTGAGACCGACTATGTGCCGATGCTGGACCATGCGGCGGAACTGGTGGATAAGGGGATCACGACCGTTGAAGAAGTGGCACGAGTGATCAACCTTGAATAAACACAAAGGAGAAAATGAAAGATGAACCTCAGTGTAGACAGTATCGTTGAATTTGCCGCATCGAAGCGTGTGTCCGACATCCACCTCGTGAAGGGGCTTCCCCCGAAGGGAAGAATCGACGGACAGATGGAGAACCTCATGGACACCCCGCTCACTGCCGAGGACTGCGAGCAGGTCGCGAAGGACCTGGCCGGCGACCTCTACCCGGCGATCCGCCGCTCCGGCGAGCTCGACCTGGCGAAGAGCATCGGA
Organism: uncultured Eubacteriales bacterium; assembly: GCA_900321365.1. The sequence goes on from ONVT01000246.1 coordinate 4,946, forward strand.
GGCGAGAGAGTCCGTATCAACCTCTTCCGTCAGCAGGGATACGTCTCCACGGTGCTCCGTATCCTGAGCAACAAGATCCCCAAGATCAAAGACCTCGGGCTTCCGCCGGCAGTGGCACAGTTCCCGACCTACAACAAGGGAATCGTGCTTGTCACGGGCGAGACCGGCTCCGGTAAGTCCACAACCCTGGCCGCGATCCTGGATGAGATCAACCACACCAGGAAAGAGCACATCATCACCCTTGAGGACCCGATCGAGTACATCTACAAGCCGGACCTGTGCACGATCAACCAGCGTGAGATCGGCAAGGACACCGACAGCTTCGCGGACGCCCTCAGGGCGGTTCTTCGTGAAGACCCGGACATCATCCTGATCGGTGAGATGCGTGACCTCGTGACCATCGAGACCGCCCTGACGGCGGCAGAGACCGGCCACCTTGTCTTCGCGACCCTGCACACGAACTCCGCGGTCGATTCGATCAACCGTATCATCGGCGTATTTCCGGAGGCAAGACAGACCCAGATCCGCGTGGAGCTCTCCGCCACCCTGAAGGCGATCCTCTCCCAGCAGCTGCTGGTCAGAGCCAGCGGAAAAGGCCGTGCCGCGGCCTGCGAAGTCATGGTCGTCACCGGCGCGATCCGCGCCCAGATCCGCGAGGGCAAGGACGCCCAGATGCAGTCCTCCCTGCTGAC
>ONVT01000071.1 GCA_900321365.1 uncultured Eubacteriales bacterium
CAACGAGATCGGCCAGCTCTACAACGGTGATACCGTACAGGTCATCGGCGCAGCGAGCGGCAGCTACATTCAGGTCTTCAGCCCGAAGTACGGCGCATACGGATGGGTGAATGCAGGATTCCTCAGATGATCAATTTATCTCCCTATATAGGAAACCCGGAGCGGAGGCAATATAAAGCCTCGCTCCGGGTTTTCGCATGTAATACTGTCAGCTGCAACGCCTGCGTTCTTTTCTTTCAGGTTATCAGTCGGCTGTTATTTCATTTTCGACAAGCAGTTTCTCAAGCTGTCTGATTCTCTCCTCCGCGGCGTCTGCGCGCTCTTTCTCTGCGTCTGCGCGCTTTTTCTCCGCATTAGCACGTTTTGTCTCTGCTTCTGTTTTCGCACGTTCTTCCGCACGCCCTTCTTCACGGCCTTGTTTACGGCCTTCTTCACGCATCATCTCGTCTCTCTCAAGCAATGTCATGTACTCAGCTCTCCTTTCCTTATGCTCCCTGTACCTCTTTACCTGTTCATCCAGGCGTCTTGTGAAGTCGGATTCAGGTGCTTTTCCCGCAATGTAATCAAGAAGTGCCTGTAATTCCGCTGATATATCTTTCTTATCCCCTTTTGTTGATAAAAGGATCCTGCTTGCCCCATCATCCAGTTCCAATCCTGGAACTTCCCTGCATACAGCATGAAAACTGTATTTATGGTATCCGTAGCCTGCAAAGGGATTCTCCAGGCAGATGAAGATAATAACACTCTTTTTTAAATGCTCGTACTCTATTCCGCGCTTCATCTGGTTCAGGTCAAACATCCCCTGATAGTAACGGGTACGTCTCGGCAGATTCTTTACGCCTGTCTTCTGCATCTCGATATCGTATACCGAGTCCTTGTCGTCTTCCATGTACACATCAAAACGCACACCATGTCCATCGGCTGTGATCTCTATTCTTTTCTGTTCCTCTGTCTTTACGATTTCTCCAATCTTTCGGTTCAGGATGATCTCCACCAGTTCTTTGCACAGATCCTGTTCATTCTGCAGAATCGTGCAGAACATAAAATCATCAGCAAATGTCAGTTCCTCATAGCTCTTGACGGGTTGTGCCATACAAATACCTCCTTTTGAATAATGCCTCGCAGGGGGTATGTATTTCTTATGTATCCATAGTGCCCCTGCTGATCCTAAGTTGTCAAGCAAGGGTGACCGCGGAGAACACCGCATAAGACAGCAGCAAAGAGGCTGCTAAAGAATGATCCGACTTGCTTGTATGCATGGTATCACATTGCACTCCGATGGACAAGAATTTCGGAGAATAAAAACAGGTTGCTTTGCTTGACTGGCACACATAATCTTCCTCCCTATTCCCGTGTGACATTACTGTGATATAGCCCGTGATATCCTTACATCATCAAGAACAAACACCAAACACCGAGAGAAAAACAAATAAGTCAATCGGAATACAAATAAAACGAATCGAAAAGAAAAGGAGATAAATATCATGAAGAACTCACTCAGGAATCTGGTTATCGGCGCTGTTGTTTTCGTAAGCATCTTCGCGATTTTCACCACTGTCATGGCAGACGGTTCCCAGATCAGCCAGGCGGTGCAAAACAATCAGGCAGCGCAGGCCCAGGCGGACGCCACCAGGCAGTACTTCGACAACAACTGGTCTTACGCCGCTGTGAAGATGCAGAACAGCAACGCCATCAAGACCGTGTCTGTCGAGAGCGGATACCTTGCGCTGAGATCAGCTCCCTCCTACGATGCAGCCAATGAGATGGGCCGGCTGAACAACGGTGACCTGGTGCAGGTCACTGGTTCCGCAAACGGCAGCTACGTGCAGGTCTACTGCGCCAAATACGGCGCATATGGATGGGTCAACGCAGGATTCCTGAGATAAGCGTATCCCTCACCCGTAAACGTCAAACCACTCGCCTATGCAGATCCTGACTTTTGGGAGACAATCTAAGAAACTCAAAAAACTAGTAGTTTCTTAGAGAGGAGGTCCAAATCCATGGACGTAAGCACCCATCAGGTACGCCTGGCACGTTGGAAATCTGTGATCGAACAATGCCATTCTCGTCCGATTGGTCAGACGCAGAGGGAATGGCTCAGGGAGCATAAGATTTCTGAAAAACGTTTTTACTACTGGCAGCGTATCATCCGCAAAGAGGCGTATGATCAAATGACGCAGCGTCTTCCCTGCCAGGTGTCTCCGCAGCAGACCGCTGTCACGTTTGCCGAATTCACCGTTCCTGAAGCACCACCCAAAGCAGGAACTGACTTTGAACAGGCATTTCAGTCAGTAAGTGCCGATGCGGTCGTGAAGACAGACCGTGCAGCCGCTGTGTTTTCCAACACTGCGTCCCCGGATCTGGTAAGGTCTGTCATGGAGGTGATGCTCCATGCTTGAAGATGCAGCGAAGATCCGCCGGGTCGTAATGGCCTGCGGGTATGTCGATCTCCGGAAGGGGATCGATGGACTCGCAAAGATTGTTGGTGACAAGTACAAGCTTAATCCTTTCGAGGCAGGAACCCTGTTTCTGTTCTGCGGCCGGAGGAGTGACCGTATGAAAGGCCTCCTCTGGATGGGTACCGGATTCCTTCTCCTTTACAAAAGGTGGGAGGACGGCAGGCTCTCATGGCCGCGTAATACACAGGAAGCGGCAGAACTCACGGAGGAGGACTTCCATCTCCTCATGCGGGGGCTGAATCCTGTCACGGAAAAGATACATACCGTTTATCCGGAGAAGACCTGCTGAAGTTTTTCTTGTGCAAAACAGAGAAGTTTTTGGCCCTTGTTTTGCACGGGAATCCTTCCTTTATGAGGCCATGTGCGCTGCCTGCCACAGCACCCTGCAAAAGCTGTAAGGCCGGGCACAGTAAAACGTAAGTTACTTGAAAACTACATATTCCTCAGCGTCAGCCGCCTGCACAGCGAGTCCTGCCAATAGGCAGAATGACGGGGAATGTAATCCCTGAAATTCGCCTGTTTCCTGCATTTCCTGTATAATGATATACAGAAATCGGAGGCGGTTATGGCAGTCAAACACACCAGCGAAGAACTGTATAAGCTCGATAAAAACGAACTCGTGGCGATCATCCTGTCCCTGCAGGAGCAGCTGGACCGTGTAAATGTGAACCTCGAGAGCCTTATCGAACAGATCCGGCTCTCCAACCAGCAGCGTTTCGGCCGGCAGACGGAAAAGTCGAGTGAGCTTTACGAGCAGCTTTCCTTTTTTAATGAGGCGGAAAGGCTGTCCGAGGATGCCCCGGACGAACCAACTGCGGAGGAAGTCCTTCCCGCGCCGCGCAGGAGTTCTAAGAAGAAGGGCAAACGCGACAAGGATCTGGAGGGCCTTCCGGAAGAGGTCCATAATCATACACTTTCCGATGAGAAGCTGGATGGGATCTATGGTTCCGGAAACTGGAGGCGTATGGCTGCGGAAACGTACAAGCGTCTGCGCTATACTCCGGCATCCTGGACGGTAGAGATCCATAACGTCGATGTTGCGGTCGGCACAAAGGGTGACCATCAGGATGAATTCACCCGGGCGGACCGTCCCAGGGACCTTCTCCGGAACAGTCTTGTAACGTCTTCTCTTGGCGCTGCCATCATGAATGCCAAGTATGTAAACTCCATTCCGTACAACAGGATCGAACAGCACTTCAAACGGATCGGCATCAACATCTCCCGGCAGAACATGGCGGACTGGACGATCAAGTTTGCTAAGCGGTACCTGTTTGCCGTCTATGACAGGCTCCATGAGGAACTGCTGAAGTATCCGGTCAACCAGGCGGATGAAACTCCGGTAAGGGTCCTTAATGACGGCCGCGAAGTGATCGCTGACAGTTACATGTGGGTGCACCGCTCCGGTGAGTTCTATACAGAGCGCCCGATCGTCCTGTATGAGTACCAGAAGACCAGGCACCACATACATCCCCAGGAGTTCTACAAGGACTACACTGGGATACTGGTAACGGACGGCCTGCAGCAGTACCACATGCTCGAGACCCTTATTCCCGGAATTACTTCCGCGAATTGCTGGGCTCATGCGAGAAGAGACTACGCGGACGCGATAAAGGCGCTTGGCACGAAAAACAAAGCAGCAAATGCCCAGACAATCGCGGGGCAGGCACTGACAAAGATCGGCGCGTTCTTCAACATCGAAAAAGAACTGAAGTCCCTGACAGCACAGGAGCGGCTCAAAGAGAGGCGAAAGCGGATCAAACCGCTTGTCGATGAATACTTTGAGTGGGTGAAAACGACCCTTGCTGACAAGAACCTGCTGCTAAAAGGAAAAACCGTCAAAGGCCTGAATTACAGTGTAAATCAGGAGAAATACCTGCGCGTATTTTTGGAGGACGGTGACGTGCCCCTGGACAATTCAGCCAGCGAACGATGCATCCGAACCTTTTGCTTGGGCAAGAAGAACTGGGTCCTTATTGACTCCATCAAAGGAGCGCAGGCAAGTGCGATCATCTACAGTCTTGCTGAAACCGCCAAGCTGAATGACTTAAATCCGTACTACTACTTTGAGTACCTCCTTTCCGAGCTGCCCAGGTACCTGGCTTATGACAGTAAGACAGATACGGTTGATACGTCACAACTTGATAAGGCGACGCTTGAGGAATTGCTTCCATGGTCGCCGACGGCAAAACAAAAATGCCGCAATGGACGCCACTGAAAAGTGGCGTTTCATTTTAACTGGCGGCGCATGATTTGACGTTTAC
>ONVT01000127.1 GCA_900321365.1 uncultured Eubacteriales bacterium
AAGCAACGCGATCCCGGAATCTTTCTGTCGGACCTCGTTGCTATGACTGTGAGTGTATTATTAGGTCAGCCTGCTCGGATTGTCAAGCTGTTTTTTATCAATCCCTGATATACTGTTACTATTCACGGCCATTTCGCTTCATATTGATCTCTCAACTTCCTGAGCTATCGAGCACAAGTTACCTATTCTAAGTATCTCGTTCCCGGCCCCCCATGTCAAACAATTAATTGTTCCATAGGTATAATTTCCAACATAAACCTTATCTATATTGAAAACTTTACCCGCCACTGTAGAATTATGACGATTTCTTTCTCTCCATCGTCACAAGATCGGTTATTTCACCGTGCCGTTTTTTATATTCATCCACAATCTCCTGCAGGCTGAGCTGTGCCATCACGCCTTCACCGCCAGCTAATACGACGAACAGTTCCTCGGGTGACATTTGTGTAAATGGGATTTTGATTTGCATGATGGCGGCCTCCTCGGTTATTATTTCCTCAGATTTTCATTATACACTGCCTAAGGCAAGTATGACAATTTCGGTCGCGGATATAGATGTTATGTGAACTACTGCCGTTATTTATGAGGAGCCAAAGCTCCTCTTTTTGTTATTTTATGGATGCTTCCTGTATGATCTTCTGATCTCTGTGTCCAAAATATCCGATTACAGAGACTGCCGTTCTACCAGTTCCGCAAAGATAGGGCTGGTCTCTACCAGAGTTTCATAGTTCCCGTTTGCCACGACCCTCCCGCCATCCATGACCAGGATGCGGTCACAGGCGCGGATCGTTGAGAGCCGGTGAGCGATCACCAGGCGGGTACAATTCATTTCCGCCAGAGAGTCTGACACGATCTTCTGAGAGATGTTGTCAAGGGCAGAGGTCGCCTCGTCAAAAAACAGTATGGGCGGGCGGTGCGCGACCGCTCTGGCGATCATCAGCCGTTGGCGCTGGCCGCCAGAAACGCCACCGTTGTCTTCAGAGATCAGCGTGTTCATGCCCATCGGCATACGGCGGATGTCATCCGCGATACCGGCTATCTCCGCCGCCTTCCATGCGTCTTCTACTGTGAGGGTGGGCTTGCAGATGACGATATTAGAATAAATATCTCCAAGGAACAGCTTGCCGTCCTGGGTGACAACACCGATATTCTGCCGCAGTGACTGCAGGTCAAGATTGGTCAGCGATATCCCGTCAAAGTAGATCTGGCCGCTTTTGGGCTTCTCAAATCCCAGTAGAAGCCTGAGCAGCGTGGATTTTCCACAGCCCGTCTTGCCCACGATGGCTACATATTCGCCTTTTCTGATGTTCAGAGACAGATGCTCCAGCACGTTCGGCGACTCCGGTGTGTACGAGAAGGTCACGTTGTTGACCTCGATAGATCCCTGAAGGTGGGAAATCTGCTTGCGTCTTCCGGAGTTTTCGGAGTCTATCTCGAAAAACGGCTTCAGCATATCGTAAAGTGGTCCAACGGCCGCCATCTTGTCAATGGAATCCGTCATAGACTGCAGTACTCCGGTGATCATGCCATAGATGGCGATGAATGCGAACCAGATTTCCGAATCCAACTGAACCTTCGCCGCGTTGAAATAAAGGAACAAGAGCGTGATCAGCGAAATGATCACGGGGAGTGAATGGCTGATCTTCAATGGAAACGGTATCTCATACTGGGATGTCACCACTTTGCTATACTCTTCGGCCCAGTGCGAAAACATGACTTTTTCACTGCCCGTCAGACGGATTTTGTTGATGGCGGAGAGGATCGCGTACACCTTGCCGGTCTCCTTCGCCTGGCAGTTCAGCACCTTCCTGCGGTTCCTGCTGCGAAGGCGGAAAATAGCATAGGAGAAGATCAGAACCGCAACGATCTGGTAGATGACCGGTTTGACGAGGGAGAGGCTGTAGGCAGAGATCTGTATACAGTAGGCAACCCCGCAGACCGCCAACGTCACAATTATGACCCCGTTATTGCAGACAATCTCACAAAGCTGGGGAATCAGCTCCACTCTGGAGGCCAAATCTCCTGCGGAATAGTTTCTGAAAAAAGATGTGGGCAGATTCAAAATGCGCATTATTCCGGCCGCCTGAAGCGGAATCTGAAGCTTGGTGACGATTTTTTTGTTATTGAGATCCTTTAGGACATCCATTGCACTCTGGAACAGCTTCAGCGTCAGTATGAATATCAGCAGGGAGAGCATAACCGTGATATTTCCACTGGGAAGCACAGCACCGTATAGAATCCGTGTCAATGGGGCAAAAAACAGACCTACGATCATACTCAGGAGGATTGCGGCAACTACAGCTGCCACATCTGAGAGAAAAATGTTTTCCCTCATAAACACCCGGATATCTTTTTTACTCAGTCTGCCTTCCGGCAATCCGTTGTAAAAGCATATAGCCTCGCGATCGATCTGTTTTTCGGTTCTGCGGTTGATCCGGACCTTCTTGCGGGTCTTGGGGTTATAGTAATGGTAGCGTCCGAAGCGTCCCGGAAGGATCGCGATCATTGTCCCGTCCTCCTTCAGGGTTCCCAACATCGCGCCCATCAGATTCCTGTACCAGCCATGCTCCAGTGTGACCGGCCGCTTCATCAGGCCGGCGACGCTGCACAGATATTCCAGCACCTGATCCGGCTCCGTAATAGACTCGGGTACCTCCACCTCTCCTTTATGGAAATATGTCAGAAGCTCGTTCGTCGCATTGCGTACCACTGCCCTGGAACCGGTAAAATGGACATGGAACGAGTCGTTCATCACGATCCCCGCCATCTCCATCAGAACGTCGTTCAGATCGTTTTCCTGATCCTCTATCTTTTGCTGTATCTGCTCGTCAAACCAACCCACGGTCTTATTTCTCCTTCTTTTACAAAACACAGTTTTGTATCTGATTCAGTCCGGACTGGTTGCCCGTCACCTTCCTGCAGGTCTGCCAGAGTGTGATCAGTCGCTTGATACCAGTTTGTAATAATATCCCTTCCTGGCAACCAATTCATCATGGGTACCGTCCTCGACCATGCGGCCATGATCCAGCACGATGATGCGGTCACAATCCCGCACAGTGGACAGCCGATGGGCCACAAGGATTGTAGTGATCCCTCTCGCGCGAATATTCTGCATCACCTGGTTCTCCGTCCGGGAATCCAGCGCGCTGGTGGCCTCATCCATGACCAGGATGCTGGGATCCTGGGCCAGTGCCCGGGTGATTTCCAGTCTCTGACGCTGGCCGCCCGACAGGTTTCTTCCGCCATCGGTCAGCTTGGTTCCATAGCTATAGGTCATGGACTGAATCTCATCGTGGATACAGGCATCCTTTGCTGCCAGGATCATCTCAAAGTCCGTAATGCTCTGGTGACCCAGCTTGATGTTATAGGTTATCGTCTCAGGAAACAGCATGATGTCCTGATCCACCGATGTCACCGATCCCGTAAAGATATACCGGTTAATATCCTTATTGGGGATCCCGTCAAAGAGTATGCTGCCGCTCCAGGGCTCGTAAAGGCCCGTAATGAGCTTGGTCAGAGTGGATTTTCCGGAGCCGGATGCGCCCACTATGGCGATGCTCTGTCCCGGTTCCACGGTAAGGCAGAAGTCAGTCAGAAGAGGCTCGGCAAGCGCTGAATAGCCGAAGGTGACATTTTTCAGCTCAATCCGTCCGGAAAGCTTTCTTGCCTGGTCCGGAGCCGGAGTCGCACCGGTCTCAGTGGTCTGCGTCTTCATCACGTCGTCAATGCGCTCCATACTGGTACGCATCTCCCGGATGGTCTGGCCTGCGTTGACAAAATCATTCACAGGGGTCATAAACATCTGCAGAATGCCCTGAAAAGCTGTCAGAGTACCCAGGGTCCACTTCCCGTTCATGACAAATATCAGTCCTCCGCCCAGCACGACAATGTCGCACAGGTGGCCCAGCGCTGTGGGAATCAGCCCCAGATAGGCATCAACCACGGTATACTTCTGCTTCTGGAGATTCACGGCGGCCTGGTAGCCCGACCACTTTGCAAAGAAGCCCCGCTCCGCGCCGGAAGCTTTGATGGTTTCGATCATGCTGATCCCGCTCACCGTATTGGTGGTAAGGTTGCCGCTGTCGCGCTTCTGGACACGGGCGATGTTCATGCGTTTATGGGAGATGATGTTCGCCACCAGCAGCTTAAGCACAACAGAAAGTATCCCCACAGCAGATAATAAAAGGCTGTAGCGCATCATCAGGAAGAAATAGACAACAATCACGATGGCCTTAACTGCCAGCGGAGCCAGGGTATTTACCATTTGTTTGGCAATGTCCGCATTTTCATTTTTTCTGGAGATCAGATCGCCCAGCATACGTCCGTCAAAGAACTGTAAGGGAAGATGCAGCACATGCCACATATACGAGGTGTTTCCCGCTACATCCAGCTTACAGTTTACCCTGAGCGAATAGATCTCCTGGATACAGCTGGAGATCCCCTGCAGAATAAAAGCTCCACCGGCGATCAGGATAAACGGGAGCAGCCACTGGCTGTCTCCTTCTCCCAGAAGGCGGTCTACAAAGAAACTGGAAAAACCCGGCTTCGCGATCTCAATCAAAAAGGAGATGGCAGTAACAAGGCCCAGGAGCAGGATGTCTGTCCTGCTCCCTTTTATCTTCTCCCTTACAAAAGCCAGTACGCTCTTTGGCTTTCCCTCCGGTACAAATTCCGGACCGGGCGTCATGGTCAGGCAGACGCCGCTGTAGCCTGCCTCAAATTCCTCCATCGTCAGACTGTAGCAGCCCTTGGCCGGGTCATTCAGATAAACCTTATTTCCCTTGAAACCATCTAAGACAATAAAGTGATTAAAATGCCAGAAAATCACACAGGGGAAGGTAGCTTCCTCCTTCAGCTTTTTCAGAGAATAGCGGTAGCCGTCGGCCTCGAGGCCGTAACGTCTGGCTGCCAGGACCACATTCTTTGCATTGGCGCCGTCACGGGAGATCCCGCAGTCCACCCGGATCTGGTCCAGCGGTATCCACTTCCTGTAATAGGCCAATATCATGGTCAGGCAGGCCGCGCCGCATTCCGTAGCCTCCATCTGCATGACCAGAGGCGTCTTAGCGACGCCTTTTCGCAGCGGCGGTCTGACCTTCTCAGGAGCCGCCTTGCTCTTAAGTGTTATGAACATCTGCTCCACAGCCCCCTTTTATGAGATCAGGAAGGAAATCGGTGTGATCTCTTCCAGAATGATCTGTGCTTTTACCTCCATACTGTCCTGGTCGGTCGGGCAGGATATGAACACCGGATAGCGCATCGTATCATGAAAGCGTACCGGGGTGGAAGACTCACTCAGCACAAAGCCGTGCCATTTGGATGTCTTAACCTTCATTCCGGTTTCGATCTCCTCTGCTTCATCATCCGTCACAAAGCAGATGCAGCGGATCAGCGATGAAGAGTCCGAAATATCCTCACTTTCAAAGACTAACTCCAGCTTTTTGATTTCTTCCTCGGAAAGTACTATTCCCTTTCTCGCAAAAGTGTCAATGTAGTTGTTTTCATAAATCAGGTTGACCTCTAATGTTTTCTGAATGGTTCCGAAGGCCGCCCATACAAAGAAACCGACAGCGATGATCAGTATCGCCAGGATGCTGAACAAAATGCCAGGAGATGCCACCTGAAGGGTATGGCTCAGGTTGTCAGGGGAAAGCACACGGCTTCCAGGGGACTTTTTCTGATTCTCACTCATTTCTCTCCTCCTCAGCCTCCTGCCCAAAATACGAGCAGGTATTGCTTCTCTGCTTCCTTCAAAAGCGCGCTAAGTGCATTCCATGAAAGACCGCAGGCATGATAAAGCTCTGACAGGCAGCGGCCGTCCGCAAGTGTCAGTATGCCGAGCAGCGCTTCCGGGATGTCTTTCTTTGTTTTTTCCAACGGGAGCACACGCAGGGGCACCACACATTCAGGCCGCATTTTGCAAACCTGTGCCCATTCAGACAGGCCGTCCGCCACTACTGCCCGATGATAGGCAAGCATCTGCGGATTCCGCCGATAAATATACCCGCACCAGTTATCCACAATTCCATAGCGGAAGGATAGCTCCAGACTCTTCTGCACACGCCAGCGGGGAATCTTTCCCTCCGCAGCCAGGTTGCGCATCTCGCGGAGCACCATCCCGAGGAAAGCCGACCTGGCGGTGCAGATCTCTTCGGCTCCAAGCGCTCTCGTACGGTTTACCGGCACGTCTTCAAGAGATGTAACAAATTCCCGGTCCAGCCAGCTTATTTCATAGTCGTCCGGATGCTCTGACAGTAGTGTGCCCGGCAACGGGATTGGAAAAGTGGTGGAAATATCCGGCAGCCCGGGGAACTCCCGTAACAGTGTCCGGACAAATTCTTTTGTTTGATTCAGGGTCTCAGGTGTCTCACATGCGCCTCCGATGATAAAGTTCCCGCACAGCTGAGGCAGGCCCGCTTTCCAGGCCAGGGCTGCGGTATGGCGGATGTCCTCTGCCCGGATATGCTTGCCGTAGAGCTCCAGCACACGATCATTGCCGGACTCCATACCGATCTGCATGCGGACCATGCCGGCCTGAACCATCTTCGTCATAGCTTCAGGATAGCGCCTGAAGAAGCTGGCATGACCTTCACAGAACCAGACGAAATCTGTTTTTTTTCGAAGGCGGAGGAGTCCGGCAAGCAGCTCCTCCAGCCTTCGCATATCGCAGGTGAAGGTATCATCTGCAAAAAACAGGTATTTCAGTTGAGGAGAAAGCTCCAGCCGCCGTTCAATCTCCTCGATGACCTCCGAAGGCGGACGCTGCCGCAGGACTTTGGAATTGCCGCCCTCAAAGCAGAAAGCGCAACGATGCGGGCAACCACGGGCAGAAATCACTGAAAATAACAGTCCCGGCGTGTTAAGCGAAAGCCGGTCATCGGCGGTCGGGTAGTTCCCGAACGACGACAGCAGTTCAAAATTTCCTTTTTTAGCCGCCGTGGTCTCTTGGGGGAGAGGAGCAGGGCTGCCTCCTCTAACGCGGGCCATCAGCCATGCGGGAAGGCTCTCCTCGCCGTCGCCGCAGAGAACCGCATCCGCTCCCAGAGTACAAAAATCCTCCGGTGACAGGTGCAGCGTCTGCGGTCCGCCCACCAGCCTGTAAAAAGGCTCGTTCCGAAAAGCCCTCAGAATGGATCCTATCGCGCCCTGATTATCAAAGTCACAATAAAAGCATACCGCAAAAAGCTCTGTCAGGTGTTCCCGGATCGTACGCACCACATCCGTGGTAATCCCTGTATAACTCCAGGCCTCAAAGCCAAAAGACCGGAGCCTGGCCGCCAACGTCAGTCCGCCCAAGCTACCCACCAGTTCAAAAGGCCTGCCGGGAATCCATCGCTGGGTATAGATCAGCAGCACCTGTCGCCGGTTCCCTAAATCTCTGTAAACAGTATCCATTTCCTCTGCTCAAAGTCCGCCAGGCGGGTAAGCACCTCCTCCCGGTGCCAGCCTTCATCCTCCAGTATGCTGATAATCTGTCCGTTCTTCTGCTTGCCGCCGCAAAGCTTCAACAGCTCCAGGGTCCGCTGATCCAGCGGAGTTCCCATGAGCTCATTTTTGTCTGTATCATAGTAATCCCAGATTGCAAAGGTGCGCATGACAAACGCATCCATGGGATTTTCAAGCTGCGTAAACAGCTTATAGCCGTCCACAGAACGCATCTTCCAGTAGGCATGATCCACCGGGAAATGGCTGTAGACATACTCCATCCATTTTGAATAGATGCCATAATTGTACTTGTCACGGAAGGTTTCCATCACAACATTCTCGGGAATCCTGCCATCCAGGTAGATCTGTCGCATCTTCCTCTGCAGATCATAGTTGGCGGTCAGGCGTTCCCTTAAGAGATCCTGATAGCTAAGCTCCACCGTACAGGAGAGGGGGATATCCTCCAGGCAGCAGTCGATGTACTCCTCGAAAATATGCATGCCAAACCGCTCCGGATCCATCGTGATGGGCGTGTTCGGGTAAGGCAAAAAACTGAAATAGGAGGTGTCGATCTGTCCGGGGGCTATCTCCATCAGAAGATCCACCGCCTCCATGGTCTCGTCCAGCGTCTTCCGGGATTCATAAGGCCCCCCCAGAATAAAGTTGCCGGCGATCTGGTGCAGACCCTCATCCACGCACTGGGCGATGGTATCCAGCATCAGCTGCCGGGTAGTATGCTTGTTGTAACGCTTCAGCATCTCATCGCTGCCGGATTCCAGGCCGAAAAACAGTTTTTTCAGTCCGGAGTCCACCATGTCGCGGACAAGACCGGGATTGTTGCGGACCGTGCGCAGGTGTCCGCTCGCGAACCAGACGAAATCGTGATCCCTGCGCATTTCCCGGATACCGGCGCAGATCTGTCGTACACGGTCTGCATTGAGGGTAAAGGTATCGTCCAGAAAATTCAGATATTTCAGAGTAGGATCCGAATCCACGCGTTTGCGGATCTCCGCCAGCACCGATTCCGGGGACGCAAACCGTATGTTCCGGGCGTTCGCTCCTTCATAGCAGAAGGTACAGCCCATGGGACAGCCCCGCCCGGTCAGGATCGGAAAGATAAACCTGGAATAATCCGGCGTCAGGCTGAGATCGGGCCATGGAATATGGTCCAGGCTTTTTTTTGCGATCCGCTGGGGGGTACTGACATACCGGTCATTCTCATCGATGAAGCCTACACCCTGTATCTCCCCCAGGGAACCTTTGCCCCGGAGACAGCAGTCCAGAAGCTCCATCAGGGATTCCTCGCCCTCGCCGGGACACAGCAGATCCGTTCCCGTCCTCCTCAGAAAATCCTCTCCAAGACCTGCCGCCTGGGGTCCGCCCACAATTACCAGAGTTTCGGGGCTGAGCCGCTT